>SWDL01000383.1 GCA_005116795.1 Nitrospira sp.
GACGCTGAAGATGATTCGGGCCGGAACGAATTGCTGCACCATGGCGGTCTGTGCGGAGCAGGGCCATGAAGACGCGATGCTGACGATCCGTGACTCCGATACGGCGAAGATCAAGCGCGTGGCGCAGATTTTCAAGAAGGTGCGCGAAACGATGGGCCTCACGTTGCCGGAGAACGGCGAGAACGTGCGCTTCACCGGCACGCAGTCCAAAGTGCACGGAGGGAAGACCCACGCGAATCCGCTCTCCTTTGCGCCGGCCCCGACTGCGCTCGGTAGCGCGGCGATGTTCGGTCACACACCGGCACAGATGAAGAGCGAAGCCTGAGGAGAAAGGTGTATCCATGAGCGAAGCCCTGGAAGCCCAACAAAAGACCAACCCGCAGGGTGATCCGATCACCAGCGTCGCCGTGCCCAAGTCGGATGGGAAAAAGGATCCCCATGCCGATGCGAAAAAGCAGAGGGTCGTGACGCCGGAGTATATGTTTCACGAGGCGCCGCGGACGAAAGAGTTCATTACCGGGAGCGAAGCAGCCAAGGAAGCCGTTCGCCGCTCGAATGTCGATCTGGCCATCGCCTATCCGATCACGCCGCAATCAGAAACCATGCAGCTCGTCGGCGTGCTCTACGGCGAAGGCTATGTCAAGGAGTACTATCGCGGCGAAGAAGAAGTCGGTGTGATGGCGGCCATTGCCGGCGGGTCGCGGGCGGGCGTCCGTTGCTATACGGCGACGGCCGGCCCCGGCACGTTGCGAGGGCTCGAAGGCATTGCCTCGTGGCCGGGACACCGGTTGCCCGCGGTCGCCATGTTTACTTGTCGCGTGGTGAATGCCCCCTTGGCCATTCAGCCGGATAATATTGAAGTCGCCTATCTCATCAATTGCGGCATGATTGTGTTTCATGCCGAAAATCAGCAGGACATGTTCGATTTCACGATGATCGGGTTTATCATCAGCGAGAAGAACGATGTGACCTTGCCCGTCGGTGTCTGCTGCGACGGATTCTTTGTCACGCACGCTCGTGGGTATGTGCGTATGCAGGATCGCGGCATGAAGCTTCCGCCGCGTGAGGCCTGGCGCGGGGCGGTGCCGGTGCTCGATGCGGAGAATCCTCCCGCCCGGTTGTCCCGCGACGCCCCGGTGCAAAAGTCGAACTTCATGGCCTACAACATCCATGCGGTGTGGCAGCAGGAAGTCTGGGCGGCCGTGGAACGTTCACGTAAGTACATCAACAAGTACATGGGCGGACTGTTGACGGCAGAGAATGTCGAGCATGCCGATGTGCTCATTATCGCCTCCGGAAGCGCGGCAGCCCAATCCCGTGAAGCCGTTCGCCTCTGCACCGAGAAGGGCATGAAGGTCGGGCTCATCAAGATTCGCTCGCTCCGTCCATTTCCGACCCAGGAATTGCGTCAACTCTGCGGAAAGGCCAAGCTGATCGTCGTGCCGGAATTCAACTACGTCGGCTGGTTGGCCAAGGAAGTGGCGACGGCGATCTACGGCTTCTCCCATGCCAAGATCATCGGTGGTCCGCGCGTCTACGGCGGACAGTCCATGCCGGTGGAATTGATTGTGGACGAAGTCGAATCCGGTCTGACCGGGAAGAAGTCGACCAACGTGGCCTTGTCCCAAGTCATGGGGTCCATGGAAGATCCGGCCATGATGGCCCAGTTCATGCGCAGCATCTGACCTGCTTCAGCAGGAGAGAGAGCAGGGCAAGGGCCCGCCGGGGGGGCCCGGCGGGCCCTTCGTCTTTTTCCGGAGTGGCGGCCCCACGGCCTGCGGATGGTTCTCTCCCGCTGGGTTAAGTTTTCCTTCGTGATGTCCGATCATTCGTATGAAGGCGTCTGGCAGACAACCCATACCCGGTGGGCCATTCTTATGCGAAATAAGATTCCCTGTACCGCGCTAAGTCTCTTGCAACTCGAACCGGCCATGATCCAGTCCGTGGTGGAAGGGCGTGCCTATAAACTCGGTCAGCAATACGTCACCGAAAATCGGGTGCGCATCATCGCGGCGGATGACGCCGAAGTGTCGGGCTCCGTCCTTGGCAACACCGGCATGCACGAGACGCGCATTCGCCTCAAGGGGGGGACCCTGCAGACGAAGTGCACCTGTGCCGCCGATGAGCAGCCATTTTGTCGGCATTGTTGCGCCATCCTGCTCCAGTACCATGCGGACCTTGCCAAGCGCGGTGGCGTCACGACCGACGGCAAGCCGGAGCCCACGGTCGAGCGTGTCTTGGAAGCCGAGATCGTTGACACGAACACGGCGCCGCCGCCGCCCCGCACCGAGTCAGCGGGAGCCGGGTCGGGATTGGGCATGGGGGTGGGAGCGGGCGGCCAACTGCGCGAAATCATGCTGTTCCTGGATTGGTTGCAGGCTGCCATTCAGGCCCATGAGACCCATCAGGCCTTCCCGGACCATCAATCGCTCGGGGGCGGAGAAGCGGCGAAATGGGCCCAAGGGATCCAACGGATGGAGAGCCAGTCTCGCTGGGGCGAACAGCAGATGACGTCGCTGCAAGCTGATGTGAAGGAAAGAGATGCCCAGGTCCTGCGATTGACCCAGGACCTGGAGAGGATGACTCAGGAATCGAAATCGGCGCAGTCCGCCGCCGACACTCTCCGCCGCGACCTCAGCCACGCTCAGCAAACCATCGCTCGCCTGACCGAGGCTGAACAGGAACATGCGAAGACGACGCACCAGTTCATGAGTGTGATGGACAAGCTCCAGTCCAAGGGGGTGGAACTGGACCAGATGGCGGGCACCCTCCAAGACGTCTCCGCTGCCATCAGGTCGATCAGCCAGTCGTCTCGTTCGTGACGCGTGCCGACGGTCCCGTCGAAGCTCACGACCTCGTTCGATCCGTAGACCCACCCCTCCCACCACGGCGCACACGACATTCATCTTCACCGTCCCCGATCGTGACGTGAGTGCCGGAGAGGGGGAGGCCCGAGGAGCTGTCTGCCTGGTTGTGGGCCCGACTTCGGCCACGCGCCCCCGGTGTGCTCTTGTTCGGCCTCCGATGAGCGGGCGGCGTACAACCCTACGTGATCTGGGTCGGCGTCGCGCTCCACATTTTATTGGTGTTGATCCTTTTGAAGGCCATCCAGGAAGGGCCACCGGACGGACTCAAATCGCCGCGCGAGCGACTGTTCCCCAGTCCAGGACGCAGCGTCAAGACGCACAGCCTCGCCATTCACCTCATCCAGTGACCGCAGCCCCTTGACAGAATCGCTCGGGCTCGCTGACCCGCTCCCCGCGATCGCTGCCAGACACACCAGGCCCGGAACCTCTGGACATCCTGCTCGTACACGACGCAGGAGGCGGGCTCGCTCGGCCAACTTCAGCTTGACACCCTTGAGAAGCGATTTGTACTATACCTTCACGTGACCTACTACGATCAGTCGGTCCGGCAGCCATACTGAAGCCGCCCATTTCTCTCTCAGTTTCTTTCTGCTCGGCAGGAGAGGTCGCCCGCGTGAGCGGGGTCAGGGGGGATCGGTGTGAGACAGACCCGTCGCAGACGTTTCCCCCGTCTGGAATGCCTGTATGCCTGTATGAATGGTAAGCAAGAGGCCGCTCTTGAGCAGACCCCGGCGAAGCAGTCGGCGCCCGGCTTAGGCTGGAACGATGTGAAGGGCGAGCTGGTGGAGTGTTTCGCCTCCCTGAAGCTCGCCATGTTCCTCTTTTTCGCGCTGGCGGTGACGGCCACCATCGGCACCGTCATTCAGCAGGGGGAACAGGCGGATGTCTATATCAAGGAATATGGGGAGGCGACCTACCGGTGGTTTGTCCGTCTCGGCTTCACGGACGTCTATCACACCTGGTGGTTTACCAGTCTCCTCGGGCTGCTTTGCGTTAATTCGCTCACCTGTTTCTCCCAACGGTTCCCCGCCATCTGGCGGTCGACTCGGCAGGACAAGGTCTCGGTCACCCTGCCCTTTATCAAGGGGCTGAAACAATCGGCGGAGATTGCCGTCTCCGGGGCCACCAAAGAGACCGTCGCGGAAGGGCTCATCCAGGCGCTGGCTGAGAAGGGGTATCGCGTCCGCGCCCACAAAGACGCGGGCGTGATGACCGTCTATGGCACCAAGGGGATCATGGGGCGCGTCGGCGCACACGTCGCCCACCTGAGCGCCACGGTCATCGTGCTGGGAGGACTGATCGGCAGCCTCTATGGATTCCAGGAATTCGGGGTCTGGATCGAAGGGCAGACCTATCATATCCCCAGAGGCAATTTCGATCTGCGGATCGACAAGTTTTGGATCGACTACTATGAGAACGGCGCAGTGAAGTCCTACAACAGCACTCTGACCGTGATCGACGGCGGCAAAGAGGCCGTGCAGAAGACCATCACGGTCAACGATCCGCTGGTCTATAAGGGCATTTGGTTCTATCAATCCAGCTATGGGGATTCGTGGGACCAGGTGGAAATGGCGCGGCTGAGCATCAAGGATAAGGACACGGACAAAGTGCTGACGACCGTCGATCTTCCCTGGAAACAAGAGGCGATCCTGGACACGTTGGGCCTCAAGATCACGATGACGGATTTTGTGGCCGATTTCGGGTTCAATTCAACCGAGAAAACAGTGTTCTCGAAAACGGTGGAACATGCCAACCCGGCGGTCAAACTCACCGTGCTGGAGCGGCAGCGCCTCGAAGCCACTCCCTGGATTTTCTATCACCTTCCCGGCTTGTACGACATTCCGGGCTCGAAGTACCGGTTCGAATTGATCGGCTACCAGCCGAAGAAATTCACGGGTCTGCAGATCACGCGGGACCCCGGGGTGACGATCGTGTGGATCGGCTCGACGCTCATCGTCGTCGGGATCACCCTCTCGTCGTTGATCTATCATCGGCGTATTTGGGCCAAGGTGCTGCCGGCGGACTCGGGCGTGACGGTCGTCGTGGGCGGCACCACCCACAAGAGTCAGCTCGACTTTCACAAGGAATTCACGAAACTGCTGGGTCGCATCCAGACGTTCAAGTCATGAGTCGCCGGGGGACGGAGGGGTGGACATGAGCGGAATGGCCCTTGCGCGGGCCCGTCGCCGCGCCCCTCGCCCCTGAGGAGAGACGAAGGAGGCTCCAATGATGAAGTCACTCTTTTTGTTCGATATGACGTTCTGGCTGTATCTGGCCGCATTCGTCCTCTATGTGGTCTATGTGTTTGTCCGGAGGACTGGAAGTCAGCTCGTCGCGGCCGGACATCCGGGTGGGGAGTCCTTCGAGGACGGCGGTTGGGCGTCCCAGATCGGGCAGGTGGCCACCATCATCACGATCTTCGGATGGATGGTGAACACGGCGGCGCTCGTCGCCAGGGCGATGGAACGAATGGCCAATTCCGGGACCTTTGCCCCCTGGTCGAATCAGTTTGAAGCGATGGCCTATGTCTCCTGGGCGATTATTCTCGGCTACGTGCTGCTGGAACTGCGGTATCGCATCAAGACCATCGGCGCGTTCGTGGTCGGCCTCGGGTTCATTGCGATGGGCGCCGCGTCTCTCCTGCCCTACCGGTATCAGACCGCGGACCCGCTGGTGCCGGCCCTGAACAGCTACTGGATTTACATCCATGTCTCCGTCACGCTGACCAGTTACGCCGCCTTTGCCATGGCCGGCGGCCTCGGCGTGATGTATCTCTTCCGCGAACGTGCCGAGCGGGGGGGGGCGGCGTCGGGCCTGGCCGCCGCCCTGCCGGACCTTGAGACCATCGATGAGCTGGGCTACAAAGCGATCATGGTCGGCTTTCCTTTATTGGCCTTCGGGATCATTCTGGGGGCCATGTGGGCCAACTACGCGTGGGGAGGGTACTGGAGCTGGGATCCGAAAGAAACCTGGTCGTTGATCGTGTGGCTGATCTACGGCGCCTACATCCATGCGAGGATGAACAGAGGGTGGGAGGGCCGTCGGGCCGCCCTCTATGCGATCTTCGGATTTCTCATGGTGATCTTCTGCTTCTGGGGGGTGAACTTCCTGCTCTCCGGCCTCCACGCCTACGCCTGATGAGGCGCGAGGCGACAGGCCACGGGCCATAGGATGGATCCTGGGAAATTGGACATGTCCGACGCAGCCCAAGGACAGCCTGAGATCTCTGCTTCGCGGAAACCGAAGTGGCCGGTGGCGTTTTTTGCGATCGGCGTGCTCGCACTCACCTTTGGGATCGTGTGGCTGCAGAGTTCCAAGTACGAGCCGCTCACCGTCGGCAAGCCGGCGCCGGATTTCTCGCTGCCGAATCTCGACGACAAGACGGTGAAGCTCTCCGACTATCGGGGCAAGGTGATTTTCCTGAACTTCTGGGCGACCTGGTGCAAACCCTGCCGGGAGGAGATGCCCTCCATGGAAGTCATGCACAAGTCCCTCGAGAAGGACGGACTGGTCGTCCTGGCCGTGAGTCTTGACCGGGTGACGACCAAGAAAGATATCCCGCCCTTCATTAAGAGTATGAACCTGACTTTCCCCGTGCTCGTGGATTCCTGGGGCCAGACGGATAAGCGCTACAAACTGATGGGGGTTCCTGAAACCTATATCATCGACCAGGATGGAATTCTTCGCGAGAAAGTCATCGGGCCACGAGACTGGACCAGGGTGGGCAGCCTCCGCGTGGTGATGGACCTGCTGAAAAAGACCGGGCCGGTTGCTCCTGCCGACGCTACCTGATACGTTGATTCCATGAAGAGACATCTCTACCCAAGCCTGCTGGGGCTGGGGCTCCTCGGCCTCGTGGCCTGCGACCAGGGGAAGTCCGAGCCGGGGGCCGAGCCGGCCGCGCAGCCGATCCCCCTTCAGGAACGGGGCCTGGTGAAAGTCGGCTCGTTGGCCCCGAACTTCGAGCTCTGGGATGTGGATGGAAATCCGGTCACCTTGGCGCAGTACCGAGGCAAGGTGGTCCTCCTGAACTTCTGGGCGACCTGGTGCGGGCCTTGTCGGGTCGAGATGCCGGCGATGGAGGCGCTGTATCGCGGGAACACGCGGCAGGATTTTGAGATTCTTGCGATCTCCACGGACGCCCAAGGGGTCTCGGTCACGAGGCCCTTCAAAGCATCGTTGGGTCTCACATTCCCCATCCTGCACGACTCCGACTTCCGCATCGGGGTCGCCTATGGGGCGCGCACGTTGCCCATGTCCTTTCTCGTGAATCGTGAGGGCATGGTCACCCATCGCATCTTCGGCGCGCGGGATTGGGACAGTCCCGAAGCCCGCACCTTGCTCCAGACGCTGCTCAACCAGCGCTAGGTGGATTCGATGACGGATTCGATCCCGCAGATTTCGGTGGCGGCGGCCTTCATGGCCGGCCTCTTGTCCTTCGTGTCGCCCTGCGTGCTGCCGCTGATGCCCTCGTATGTTTCCTACATCACGGGCCTCTCGGTCGAGCAACTGTCGGATGTGGCCGAGCGTCGGCGGTTCCGCTCGACGATTCTGACCAATTCGTTGTTGTTCATCGCGGGGTTCTCCACCGTCTTCATTGCCTTCGGCGCATCCGCGAGCCTGATCGGCCAGTGGTTGATGACCTACCAGGACTTCATCCGGAAGCTCGGCGGAGCGTTGATCATGGTCTTTGGGCTCTCGCTCCTGGGCGCCCTGCGTCTCCCGTTCCTGTCGGCGGAAACTCGCACCCATTTCAAGCGTCGGCCGGCCGGCTATCTGGGTTCCTTCCTGATCGGAGTCGCCTTTGCGGCCGGCTGGACACCTTGCGTGGGGCCGGTGCTGGGGACGATTCTCCTCTATGCCGGCACGACCCACTCGTTGCTGACGGGCGTGGGGCTCCTCACCGCCTACTCCTTGGGATTGGCGCTGCCGCTCCTGTTGACGACCCTCGGCATCGATCGTTTCCTGGCCTATTTCAAACAGGTGCGGGCCTACCTCTGGGGCGTCTCCGTCGTGAGCGGGGTCTTCCTCGTCATCGTCGGGGGGCTCATCTACGCGAACTCGCTCAGTACCATTGCAAGTTTCCTTGAGCAGTACGGCATAGGGTGGTATCTTGGCCAATGACGAATTGCGGTTCAGGCCCGAGCGACGTCACTCGGCGATCTGATCTCGACTTTCATTTCCATGGCCATCACACCTGAGACACAGTCTTATGACGCCATCGTCGTCGGCATGGGGCCGGCCGGCTCGACGGCCGCCTATGAATTGAGCCGCGCCGGCGCGTCTGTCCTCGGGCTCGACAAGCAGTTGCACCCCCGTTACAAGGTCTGCGGCGGAGGGCTCTCGGTCCGCATCGACCGCATCCTGGATGCCGATTTCAAGTCGGTCGTCGAGCACACCATCCACGGTGTGCAGTTCTCCTACGCCGGCCAAGACCCCTTCTTCATTCCCTCGGCCGGTCCGATCGCCTACATGGTCATGCGGGACCGGTTCGACTCCCTCCTCGTGGAAAAGGCGCGACGGGCCGGAACAGACATCCATGAGGGCGAGTCGGCCCAAGATTTCATCCCTCTCGACGGCGGGGTCGAGGTGGTGACGGATCGAGGGCGATACCGAGCCAAGGTGCTGATCGGCGCCGATGGGGCCAATAGCGTCGTGGCACAACGGCTCTTCCCGAGTCGTCGTCAGCGCGGGCGTCCCAGCCTCGAAAGCGAGATCGGGATCGGTCAGGCGCCGGTGTACCCCGGCGAAGGAAAGGTCTTGATCGACCTGGGAGCGACGGCGCGGGGCTACGCCTGGATCTTCCCCAAGAGCGAGCGGCTATCCATTGGAGTGGCGGAGTTCAGGGGCCTGACGACGAGCCCCCGCGAGGTCTTCCAGCGATTCATTCGCGATGAAAAGGGACTGGCCCCTTTCTCGGTGCCGTCACCGAGCGGACATCCCTTGCCGCTGTATACGGCCGTCGGGTCATCGGCGCGTCGCAGTTTGGTCAGTCAGCGGGCCCTTCTGGTCGGCGATGCGGGGCACCTCGTCGATCCGCTGTTTGGGGAAGGCATCTACTATGCGATTCGATCCGGGCAGATGGCGGCCGCCAGCGTGCTCGATACTTTCCACGATCGCAGGAAGACCTTGCAAGAATACGAATGGGCCGTGGGCCGCGAGATTCTCGAAGAATTTCACATCGCGGCGCGCCTGGCCCGGATCGTCTATACGTTTCCGCGCCTCTGCCATCGGCTCATGAATCGCTATCACGAAGTCATCGGCCTGTACTACGACGTCTTGCAGGGCCGTGAGAGCTACCAAAGCTTCTTCTCGAAGGCGAAAAGCGTGGTGAAAAGTTCCTTCCGCGAACTCCTCCTCGAAGCCGTGCCGCTCCGGTAGGCCCATCAGGGCTGATGGACCTCCTGTCGGTTCTCAGCACAACAGAGTGAGCGCGAACAGGCCGACGATCATATGTCCGAGGCTGTCTACGGAAGGCTGATGGCTGACGACCCTCTGGGGGCCGGCTCCGTCAGCACCAAATGCCGAGGCGACAGAGGGTGGATTGCTTGGAGGCGGCAGTGCCGTCTTGAAGCGCGGCGCTGCCGTCAGGAAGCGGGGAGCCGATCGACACCGTGCCATTGCCGCCGGTGGACACCGCGCTGGGCGCGGCGCCGTTCAGAGAGGCGACGGCGCTGCTGCCACCTGTGCGCTTGCCGCCGGACAACGAGATAAGGAGGGCACGGCCCTCGTCGGCATTGGTGTTGTTTGGAAAGCGTTCCAGGAGAAGCGCGAGCTTTTCTTGAGCCCAATCCGTGGCGCCCAGGTCTTGATAGGTCAGGGCCAAGTTATACAGGGCGTCCCCGGACACGGCCAGATCCGGGTAGGACTTGATGACGGATTCGAACCGATGGGCTGCGGCCAGATAGGCTTCCCGCCTATAGTAGAACTTGCCGACGAACATCCGCGCCTGCGCGATATTCTCATGACAATGCTTGACCCGCTCGATCGCGTCGGCTTCCCATTTGCTGCCCGGATATTCTTTCAACAGTTTCTCGTAGGCTAGCATCGCCTTGTTGACCGGATCGGGATCGCGGTCCACCGTCTTCATCATCTTGAAGTGGCTCTCCCCGAGCTTGAATAGGGCATAGGGGGCCAGCACGTGGGCGCGGTGCAGATCCATGAAGTGCTGGTACTCGATGATGGCCTCAGGGAACTCTTCCTTCTCGAAGAAGGCCTCGGCTCGCTTCATGATCACGTTCGGGTCGTAGTTCTTTTCAATCGAATCGCCGATGAAGATCTGCTCATCGATGCCGCTGAGGGCCTTCCCTTGAGCTGGTGCGGGCTTCGAGGCGCTCGAGCAGCCGGCCGCCGCAATCGCGAGAGCCAGGGAGAGTGCGGACAGCGGCAAGAAGAAGGTCCGATAGATCATACGCATGATGATACGCCGAATGGGCTACGGGGACAATAAATTTCGGTAAGACTATCAAATCCTGCCGGTCGATGCAATATCTTTTAGCGGCAGGGTCTCGTAGTGATTGACCAGCCGTCATCGGGTCCCTATAATCGCCTCCGGTCATAAGTTGTCCAACCGACCTCCCGCGAAAGTTTAGGGGGCAGTCCGCACAAGAGGAAACAGTGCGACGAAGTCGGATCGTCGGGACGGGGTCGTTTGTGCCGGATCGGATCGTGGAGAACGACGAGGTGTGCCGCCCGTTGCGGTTGACCCCCGCTGACGTCATCCAACGGACGGGGATCCGGACGAGACGCTGGGTCACCGACGGGCAGTCCACGTCCGATCTGGCGGTGGAAGCGGGGGCCCTCGCCATAGAGATGTCGGAGATGTCCCCCGCGGTAATCGACGCGGTGCTCGTCTCGACCACCTCGCCCGATATGGCCTTTCCTCCGACCGCCTGCTTGGCAGCCGCCCGCCTGGGGGCCACGTCGGCGGCTGCGTTCGACGTCGCGGCCTCCTGCTCCGGGTTTCTCTACGGACTGTCGATGGCGGACGCGTTCATTCGGAGCGGACAATTTCAGCGCTGTCTCGTGATCGGAGCGGAAGTGAAATCCAGATTCTTGAATCATGCTGATGATGCGACGGCCGTGTTGTTCGGTGACGGCGCGGGCGCGGCGGTGCTGGAGGCCGTCGACGACGTTCGGCACAATGGGCCGGGTATTCTGGGCCTGCGCGTCTATGCGGACGGCTCGAAGCACGACCTCATCCGCCTG
>SWDL01000392.1 GCA_005116795.1 Nitrospira sp.
CTCTTGAAGGTGCAGAAGACACTGCCGTTCTCTTCCCTGGCGGATGCATGTTCCGATTTCCCTCAGCGCGCCGTCCACACGGCCGTGAAGCACCTGCGCGAACGTCACCAGGTCAGTCCGTCCTTCCGTCGCGGGGATTGCAATGTGGTTCTGCGCAACGAGGAAGCCTTGGTGGCGCACGGTGCTCGAGCGAGCATGTCAGACGACTGGAGAAAGTGAGAAGTCTCGTCTCTTGACCTGCTTTCGACACAGTGAATCAGGAATATGGAGTCAGGCATGCGCGTTGAGTTGTTCGAAGGACAGTCCGGTCATTGGCCCGTCTCCCTGGTGCTCATTCCCTCCGCCCTCCGCGTGGGATGCGAAAATGGAGCGGGTCTCTGAGGCTCTGGAGTTCGCGGTAATAGTAGAGCGGGGTCGGTCGTTTGTTCTTGAATCGCAAGGTTTTGAGAAACGCGATGTCCTCCTCGGTCGCCTCGCCGCTGAGGGAAGTGTCCTGAAGAAACTCTTTGAGGCCCGGCTCTTCGTCGACAGACTGTTCAGGGCCCTTTTCAATAAACTCGAACGTCTTATGATGCTCCGGGGCCACGTGGCGGTTGAGCACAATCTCGATACAAAAGGTTGTCAGATCGATGTCCCAGGACTCAATCAGCGGTTCCAGGAACGCCACGCAATTCTCGCGCGTCAAGGTAAAGATCGTCGCATCCAAGAACTCCAGCACGGTCACGCGCATTTGGGGATAGCTCTTGCGGCTGAGGCGCGCCACCCGGCGGAGCCAGGCGGTATTGGCCAGCTCTTGTCTGGCCACGCCCTTGACCACCTCCACGAGCTTCTGGGTCACGAAACGTTCAAGCTCGCCGAAGGGCTGGGTCTCAAAGATGGCGCGGATCTGGCGTTCCTTGTCGGGGGCGCATTTACCGAGCACCACCGCGCGCACGTCCGGCATCAAGGGGCTTGGCGGGTCCCCGAGCTTCTTCTTCAATTGTTCCCGCCGCTGCAGATCTGCGAGTTTGGCCAGCTCCCCGCTCGGGAGTTTCAAAACTTTGCCGATCTTGTCGTACATATCGGTCCGGTTCGGCGCGGGAGGCAGTTTCTTCTTCGTCAGAAGCTGCGAAATGTAGGATTCCGTCACATGCGCGGCCCGCGCCAAATCGCGTTGCTCCAGCCCCAATTCTTTGAGCCGATGCCTGATCGCCAGCGACACATCCACGGGATTTCCTCCTTTGAGAGTTAACTCATGTTGGTAAATAGTTATCGCATGTTGAAAAATATCGCACATTGTACTTGACTAGTTCAAGTGAATTAACCTATAGTGGTTAACGAGATGAGGCTATATGCTCATCTCGTCAGGTAGACTGAACCAAGGCAGGTTATCTGAAGGGGCGCTTCACCATTCCGATCCAGGAGGGAACCATGATTGCTCGAAATGTGAACATGCATCTGAAGGCCAATAGCAGCGCAGAGTTTGCCCGGATGATCGAGAAGGACGTCATTCCTCTGTTGCGGAAGCAGAAAGGCTTCCAGGACGAGATTTCCTTCGTTCGTCCAGGCAGTCAGGAGGCGGTCGCCATCAGTTTGTGGGATAAGGCGGAGAGCGCGGATGCCTATACCCGGGATACGTATCCCGCGGTGCTGAAAGCGCTGGCGACTGTGCTCGACGGCACGCCTCAAGTCCAACACTTGGAGGTGTGTAATTCCACCTCGCATAAGATCGCTGCGGCAGTCGCAGCCTAACGCAGAGGGGTCTGATCATTCGAGGGGGAGGGGGGACTTGGCTGCCCTCCCTCTTGTCAGGTAAGACGGTAAGTCCTGTTGATGCGGTGTATCACACCCTGACGTTCCGGTTACGCTGACTGTCCTATTCTGTTGCGCTTCATCATCCATTTCCCCGCGCGATCGATTCCTCGGTCTCCGCCGCTCCGACGCCAGAGTGTCAGTCCTGTGTGGCCGTCTTCGGTGTCGTCTAGTGCAGGACGGCGGTCCTCTGCTCCGGTGGGTCGCTGTTCCGGCAGGGGAGACTTCCCGGTGAGGTATCGGGATCGTCCCTGGTCGAAAAGGCGGTGGTGTGCTCAATGAAAGGGGCGCAGATTATGAAACGCATCACAATCATGCTGAATGATCGCCGCGAACGCAATCAACGGCGATGGTAAATGGGGCCTATGCCGAGTCGAGGAGGCTAGATCATGAGACAGGATGCCGGCTCAACGACAACGACCAAGAGGTGGGCTGAGGCCAGCACGATGAGGGGGCGGGCAGTCGCCGGTGAAGTGGGATCCAGAATGAACACGCTGACGGATATCAATTCAGAGGCTGTTGATCGGCTTCAGTCTCTCAGTGGGATTGGGATCCACTATGCCAAGAGGATTATAGAGGGACGACCCTACCGGCACACGAACGAGCTGGTGACGAGGAAGATTCTTCCGCAACACGCCTACGACAAGGTGAAGGATCGGATTGTGGCGGGGCAGCCTTGATGGCCCCGGAGAGGAAGGGCCTGTCTGCCGTCCGTCATCCAAAGATGAGAGGGGCTCGCGGGAGCAGATCCCGGCTGAAGGAGGCATGACATGATCGGACAATGGTGTCGGATGGCGCGGTACTGGTGGATTCGTATTCTGAGATCGCCCACATCGTCGCGGTATGCCCGTGTGGTGTGGGGAAGAACCTTGAGGAAGGTGATGTAATCCGAACCGTGTGCTGATGGTTGTGGAAAGAGTGTGGCACACGGCCCGTGATCGGGCAGGGCCCTGCGATCACGGGCCGGTCTGGAGGGCTCCAACAAGGAGATGGACACTATGAATCGGACAAACATGGTCATCGCGGTGGCGATCGGTGCGACGTTGGTCATCGGTGGATTGGTCTGGAGCTATGAGAGGGCAGGGGGCAAGAAGGAAGTTCTCACGCCTCCGGTGGAGCGGGCGGTCGATGCCACCGTCACCATTGATCAGGCTATCAAGACGGCATCGGAGAACTTCCCCGGCAAGGTGATCGAGGCCGGGTTGGAGAAGAAGCATGACCGGACCGTGTGGGAAGTCGACATCGTGACGGCCGAGCAGGGCATCATGACGGTTCATATCGATGGCGAGTCGGGCTCGGTGATCGATACGGATGAGAACGGGGCAGGGAAGACAAGTGAACGCGATGGGAAGTCTGATCGTCCGCGCACGCCATAACGACCGGTCTCCTGTGGGAGCGTCAGGTGCGGCCGGTGGGGTCGGCTGTCTGAGACCGCAGTGATCCGCCGTTGGTCTGGTGAGAGCCAGAGTGCGCCGGATGAAGCAAGTCGAGAGAGATCATTCAAGGACGGGATCGCTCCCGTGTGTCATGGAGTGCCCAGGCGCTCTCCGCGGTGCCTCAATGAGGACGAGGCGTCGCACGTTGATCACGGGAACAACCGACCGAGCAGTGAGGATGTCGTTATGCAGCGCAGGTATGAGCCCATAGATCTGGTCGTGGCCATCGGGATGTCCGCGACGATTGTCGGAGCCTTCTCGGTGTTTCTGGCCGCAGGATGGACACTCGAAGCCGGCACATCCGGCCAGACGTCGCTCGGCGCAGGCCTAGGGGCCGTGGCTGGCCAAAGCGGGCTTCAGGTCCCTCTCGGTCAGGCCATTGTCGAGAGTCACGCGCTCCAGCGTGAAGGCGCGGCCGCCACTCAGAAGGCTGCGAAGGAATTGAGCAAGGGACGTTCGATCCAGCGCTGGCTCGCGGACTCGGCCATGAGCTACCTTGATCCCGTCACAAGGAATGCCGCGCGGATGGAGGCTGATCATGCCGGTCGAATCCAATCTGTCCTTGGACGAGAGATCGTCAACTTCACCCGGCGTGGGGTCGGCAGCGAGGCCTTCGCGTCACCTCAATCTGATGTGGCCTATAACAGCCGGATGTTGGGACTGGTCGACGCCACGCGCATGCGGATGGAGGAAGACTTCCGCCTCAACCGGCAGCCGAATCTCAGCCGAGCCATCGTGGGGGCCAGCCGGGATCGATGGGAGGCTTTGGGGCAGGTTCAACGAAGGATGGGTCGCGCACAGAGGGATGTCGCGACGACCGAGGCAGGGTACGCACAGGCCACTGGGGCCAACCAGATGCAACTCGGCCACTTGATCGTGGCGACGATTCGCGAGGAGTACCGGATGGACACCGCTCCCCGGCCGGCCGAGACGGCAGTTCCCGCTCAGCAACCACTCGTCTTGACCAGCGAGCTGCGAACGTGGCCGGAGATCCCGATCGGGTACCTTGTGGCGGCATCAGCGGGATTGCTCGGATTGTTCCTGGCAGGACTCCGGCTCCCCGCCGCGTTGGAGGTGCGCCGGCCCACGGAGGTGGTGAATCTCCGGACGGCCAAAGCGATCTACCGGGAGACGATATATCCTTTGGAGATTGGGAAGGGAGTCTTGGCTTCACGATGACACAAGAGACTGCGTCTCTCTGTGGTGGGAGACATCGGAGGATGCAGTCGCTCCGGTTCGCACAAGCGCGTATGGCCCTCGTGATCCAACCTGAAAGCGTGAGACACGGCGGGCTTAAGAAAAAGGAGAGGGCATGACATCTGAAGAGCAGATCACGAAGATGACGACAGCCATCAAGCAGGCCATCAAGGTCATGGGAGACCGGTTTGGCTCGACGGAGGAGGACGTCGCAAGAGCGATCGAGGGACTGAAGGCGTCGATGCAGACGGCACCGCAACCGGGCCCTTCCGTGGAGGCATCGCCACGCGCAGGCGGTCATCCACCTCAGATCAAGAACGCCGTGACAGTCGGGACCTCGTAGTTCCCATGACGATGACGCGGATGATCCATAAAGCCCCGATCCATCCCTTTCGGCGAGGCCGCGGGGGAGCCGGATCACGAGTATCGCGGAGGATCGTATGAAGAACACACCAAGGGTCTACGTGCTCACCTTGCACTCGCCCGACAGGCGAAAGCTGCGGGTGTGGACGGGGAAGAGCCTCCATGCCCTGCGCCACTGTTCAGTCGAACAGATCGATCATGCGCTGATGGAGATCCAACAGCACGTGGATGATCTGCAAAGAACCATCAGGACGCCGGCGCCAAGTGGATCGTACTCCTTGAACCGCTCTCGATGACGTGACGCGCCGGTGTGTGTCCGTGCCGGCGGGGGAGCGGACCGCAAGAGATGACAGAGATCTTGCCAGCCTCTTTTCTCAGATAGGGGAGGGGGGCGCAAGCCATGCGCGGGGACACTTGCGCCGGGCGAGCGCCTGTGCTTTATTATAGACTGAACCTCTCCATTTGAAAGGAGGTCTATGTATGGCACGCAAGCGAACGCCGCCGTTCAATCCCCAGACGTTCCTCACCAAAGTCGGCAGCGGTAAAACGAGTCTGACGCTCCCCAGGAACCACACGATCTTTTCGCAAGGGGATGCGGCGGAGGCTGTGTTCTATATCCAGGCGGGCAAGGTCAAGCTGACCGTGGTCTCGCAGCAGGGCAAGGAAGCCGTCGTCGCGATTCTGGAACGTGGCGCCTTTTTTGGGGAATCCTGCCTCGCCGGACAGACTGTTCGTCCGGCGAACGCGACCATCATGGAAGACTCCAGTATCGTGCGCATCGACAGAGGCGCTATGATCCGTGTGCTTCACGAGGAGCCCACGTTCGCCGAGCTGTTTATGTCCTATCTGCTGGCTCACAATATTCGCATCCAAGAGGATTTGGTGGATCAACTCTTTAATTCCAGCGAGAAGCGGCTCGCGCGGGTGCTGCTGTTGTTGGCGCACTTCGGGAAGGAGAGCAAGCCGGAGACGGTCATTACGAAGATCAGTCAGGAAACACTCGCCGAGATGATCGGTACCACGCGCTCCCGCGTCAGTTTCTTCATGAATAAGTTCCGGAAGTTGGGCTTTGTTGACTACAACGGGGCCTTGCACGTGCACAGCTCGCTCCTCAATATCGTCCTTCACGACTAGTGCTCGTCGACCGCGTGGTTCCCCAGATGGGGCTCCAGCCTCCTCCACTATTCACATGAGCAATTGTGACCAGACCGCGGGTTTTGTGCCCCGCATAATCATGACGATGGGGAGTCCTGTGCAGTCCGAGCCGTGGCTATACGCGAGTCCGGTAGGTGATCGTTGAGAGCCGGTCTGTCAGGGCCAGGTGCTATCGACCGCGTTCCTTCCGGTCGGAGATCAGCTTGCAACGGGTCCCTCCGGCAGGTTGCTTCCTAATCAGAAGTGTTCTCCGTCGCTGATTTCACCAGTCGAATCCGGAGTCGATCAGGAGGCCCATGGATGCAGTCCATTCATCTGCTACCCTTCGTCCCGAGCTGGAAGAGCCGATTCGCGCCGAGCTCTTCGGCGTCGAGCGGCTCGAACAGCATGCTGAAAGTCTGGCGGCTGCGCAGATCGTCACCGGCGATTCACGGCGGGGGCGGTTACTCACGCCACGGGTCCTGGAGAACGGACGGGTCTTGGTGGAGTCCTACCGGACCATCGCCCGCGCGATTCGGGAGGAGAAAGCGATTACCCCTGCGGCCGAATGGTTGGTCGACAATTTTCACATCGTGGACGAACAGCTTCGCGAGATCATCGACGATTTGCCTCCTGGGTATTACAGGCAATTGCCCAAACTGGCATCCGGCCACCTGCAGGATTATCCACGGGTGTTCGGAGTCGCCTGGGCCTTCGTCGCGCACACCGACAGTCGATTCGACCCCGAGATGCTGCGCCGCTTTGTGGTGGCCTATCAGCGCGTGCAACCGCTGACGATCGGTGAATTGTGGGCGGTGGCCATCTCGCTGCGCGTCGTGCTGGTGGAGAACCTTCGCAGGCTGGTAGAGCGGATCGTGCACAGCCGTGCCGCCCGGCTGGAAGCCGACGAACTGGCGGATAGCTTGTTGGGGACCGGGGTGTTAGCCTCCGAGCCTCCGGCCACTGTTCTCCGCCATTTTGAGCGCAGACCATTGGCGCCTGCGTTTGCCGTGCAGCTTGTTCAGCGACTCCGTGACCTGGACCCGAAGGTGCGTCCCGTGTTGCTGTGGCTCGACGAACGTCTTGCCGCGCAGGGCACGACCGTCAACGACATCGTGCACGCCGAGCATCAGCGGCAGGCCGCCATGAGCGTCACGGTGCGCAATATCATCACCAGTATGCGGTTGACGTCTGCGTTCGACTGGGCGGACTTTTTCGAGAGCGTCAGCCTGGTGGATGACATTCTTCATCGCGAGCCTCGATACGCCGAAATGGATTTTGTCACCCGGGACACCTACCGCCATGCCATCGAGGATCTCTCCCGCGGCTCGGGTGCCTCCGAAATCGATGTGGCGACCCGTGTCGTGGAGCGCGCCAGGCGGGCCAGTGTTGAGCCGCGAGAGAGTGTGCAGCCGGATCAGGATCGGCACAGGGACCCAGGCTATTACCTCATCTCACAAGGGCGCCGGGCGTTTGAATGCGAACTCGGCTACAGGGTGTCCTGGAAGCGCCGGCTCCTGCGTTGGTACGTCCGGGCCGCAGTCCCGGGCTATCTGGGCTCGCTCGCGGCTGTGACCGCCCTGGCCCTGGCGCTGCCGCTGTGGCATGCCGGAGCAGCCGGCGTCACCGTCGTAGGTCTCGCGCTGCTCGGTCTTCTCGCGCTCGTCCCGGCGTCGGATCTCGCCATGGCGCTCATCAATCGCACGGTCATGGCAGTCCTCGGACCGCGACCATTGCCGCGGATGGCACTGCGGAACGGTATTCCCAAAGAGTTGCGAACGATCGTGGTGGTGCCCACGCTACTCACGAACCAGCAGGGCATCGATGAGCAAGTCGAACGATTGGAAGTTCATTTTCTGGCGAATTCGGATGATGACCTGCGCTTCGCCCTGCTCTCAGACTGGAGAGACGCCCCGAGCGAACGTCTTCCCGGTGACGCCGAACTGCTGGCAGCAGCCGTTGAGGGGATCGCGCTTCTGAACAAACGATACGGCCCCGCGTCCGGTGGTGGGTTGCGCTTCGTGCTGTTGCACCGCAGGCGTGTCTGGAACGAGTCCGAGCACACATGGATGGGGTGGGAACGGAAGCGAGGCAAGCTGCATGAGTTGAATCAACTGCTGCGCGGCTCGACCGGCACGACGTTTATGTCTGTCGGCGGGCACCCCCCCGAGCCTATTCCTTCTGTCCGGTACGTCATCACGCTTGATGCGGACACGCGGTTGCCGCGCGGAGCCGCGCACCGGTTGATCGGCACCATGGCCCATCCTCTGAACCGGCCTCGGTTCGACCGTCTCGCCGGACGCGTTGTGGAAGGGTATGGAGTCGTGCAGCCACGGATTACGCCGTCGCTACCGACCGATGGTGAGGGCTCGTGTTTTCAAAAGACGTTCTCCGGTCCCAGCGGAATCGATCCCTATGCCGCGGCCGTGTCGGATGTGTACCAGGATTTGTTCCGGGAAGGGTCGTACACCGGCAAGGGCATTTACGACATCGACGCCTTCGAGGCGGCGTTGGCGGACAAGGTGCCGGACAATGCGATGCTCAGTCACGATCTATTTGAAGGGCTCTTCGCTCGCGCAGCCCTGGCGACCGACATCGAGCTGTTCGAAGCCTTTCCCGCCCATTATGAAGCCGCGGCAGCCAGGCAGCACCGATGGGCGCGCGGCGATTGGCAGCTACTGCCCTGGCTTCTCGGGCGCAGGCATGCCGGATCTGAGCCCCGTCGCGCGGTGGTGATTCCCGCGATCGGCCGTTGGAAGATACTCGACAACCTCCGGCGCACCCTGTCTGCTCCCGCCGCGTTTCTGACGTTGATCGTCGGGTGGTTGTTACCGGCGGGATCTCCTTGGGTATGGTCCGGCTTTATTCTGGCCACGATTGCGATTCCATCGCTCTTGTCCTTCGTACTCGGACTCTATCCACGCCGGCGCGGTGTTCCCCTGCGCAGCCATTGTCGTGGCGCGATCACCGACCTGAAGTTGGCCGCGACTCAGATCGCGTTGACGGTCACCTTCCTGGCGTACCAGACTTGGCTCATGTCGGACGCGATTCTTCGTACCCTCGGCCGTCTCGTCCTCACGCGGACTCGGTTGTTGGAGTGGGTGACCGCGGCACAGGCCGAGGATGCCTACACATGCAACTTGACGGGGATGTATCGGCGCATGGCGGGCGGCATCGTGCTCGCCGTCGTGGCCGGTGGGGTGACCGCGATTGGGGAGCACGAGTCCTGGGCTGCCGCGGCCCCGTTCATCCTCCTATGGATGGCCTCTCCCGTAGTCGCGCGCTGGGTCAGCCTGCCTCCGCGGCTCACCGGGGCCATGCCGGTCTCGTCGGCCGATGCCCGGACGCTTCGGTTGATTGCGCGCCGGACCTGGTGGTTCTTCGAGACGTTCGTGTCCTCGGAGGACCACGCGCTGCCGCATGATAACTTTCAAGAGGAGACCAGAAAAAGAAGCTGCTGGCCTCGCTCGTGCTGGTCATCCAAAACCTCCGCCACCCGGAGAAACTGACGAAAGCTCTGCGCGAGTTGGGCGCTCGCCACGTGGGATACGGGGCACAGCCCGCACAGTACGACGCAGTGGGGGAGAATCTCTTGGCGGTGCTGGGCGAGTTCGCCGGCAACGCCTGGACATCGGACGTGAAGCACGCGTGGCAGGAGGCATATAGCGCCATCGCAGCAATCATGCTGGAAGGAGCCCGGCAGGCCATGCCGGTTTCCGTTACACGAAGGCAGGAAAAAGAAAAAGGAGGGGCACACACCATGTCACGGATCGCAACGTGGTGGAAGCAGAGAAGAAACAAGCGGGCAGCCTCGACGGACCTGGCGCGCCTGTGCAAGAGCGCGCTGGACGATGCGAACACCAACGTCCTGATGTGCGACCGGACCTATACGATCACGTACGCCAACAACACGTCGCTGAAGAAGCTCCGCGAGCTGGAGGGGGAGATCCGCAAGGCTTTCCCCGGCTTCTCGGCGGACACGGTCGTTGGCTCGAAGATTGACGCTTTCCATAAGGCGCCGGAGCGGCAGCGGCGTATCCTGGACAACCCGGCCAACCTGCCCCACAAAGCCGACATCCAGTTGGGGCCGCTGACGCTCAGCCTGACGGTCTCCGGGATCACCTCGCAAACCGGCAAGTACCTGGGCAACATGCTGGAGTGGGAAGACGTGACGGCCAAGCGCAAGATGGAAACCGAGATGATGCGGTTGAAGACCTCGCTCGACAACACCAGCACGAACGTCCTGGTCTGCGACCGAAACTACACGATTGCCTATGCCAATAAGGCCTCGGTGACCACGCTCAGAAAGCTGGAGCATGAGATCCGCAAGGTGTTCCCGAACTTTGCCGTGGATAAGGTCATCGGGTCGAGCATAGACGCGTACCACAAGAATCCGGCCCATCAGCGGCGCCTCCTGGACGACCCCAAGAATCTCCCCTACCACGCGGAGATCAAGCTGGGGCCGCTGACGCTGGATCTGAACGCTGCCGCGATCCTGTCGGACAAGGGCGAGTACCTGGGCAACGTCGTCGAGTGGGCCGATGTGACGGCGCAGAAGCAGGCGCAAAACGAAGTGCAGCGCTTGATCGGGGCCGCGGTGGAGGGGCGCCTGTCGGAGCGAGCGCCGACTGAGAACTTCGAAGGATTCTACCGGTCCCTGGCCGAAGGGATCAACCAGATGCTCGACGCCCTCGTGGACCGTTTGACCAAAGTGGTCGGGGCCGTCAAGACCTCGACGGAAAGCGTCTCGACCGGCTCCGTGGAGATCAGCCAGGGCACGGAGGACCTCTCTCAGCGGACCTCCGAGCAGGCCGCGGCCCTGGAAGAGACCTCCAGCGCAATGGAGGAGATGACCTCCGCAGTGAAACAGAACGCCGACAACGCCAAGCAGGCCAATCACCTGGCGACGGCGGCGCGCGACGTGGCGGAGAAAGGCGGCTTGGCGACCAGCCGGGCGGTGGCGGCGATGGGCGAGATCAACAAGAGCAGCAAGAAGATCGCGGACATCATCACCGTGATCGACGAGATCGCCTTCCAGACCAATCTGCTGGCCCTGAACGCGGCGGTGGAAGCGGCGCGGGCCGGCGAACACGGTCGCGGGTTCGCCGTCGTGGCGGCGGAGGTGCGGAACCTCGCGCAACGGTCGGCGACCGCGGCCAAAGAAATCAAGGGCCTCATCAACGAGTCCGTCCAGCGGGTCACGGACGGCAGCGAACTCGTCACCCAATCCGGCAAGACGCTGGAGGAGATCGTCGGCTCCGTCAAGCGCGTCACCGACATCATCGCCGAGATCACCGCCGCCTCACAGGAGCAGGCCAGCGGGATCGATCAGGTGAACAAGTCCATCATGCAGTTGGACAACACGACCCAGCAGAACGCGGCGCTGGTCGAGGAATCGGCCGCGGCCTGTCAGAATCTCACGGTCCAGGCGACAGGGCTGACGCGCCTGATGGAGTCCTTCAAGATGAAAGACGGCAGGGTGGTCGAGATGACCGTCCTCAAGGGACAGGCCGAAGACGACCCCGCGGCGTGGCGCGAGGGCGGCATTCGGTCGATGAGTGGAGCGGTTCCTCATCGCATGCCGACCGCGACACACCAATTTGGCGCCAAACCGGCGGGCTCTGCCGCGGCCCACACCGCGATGGTCAAGAAGCCGGCGCCTCAGCCGAAGACCGAGGCGCGCAAAGAACCGGTCGGCGTGGCGGGGGGGAATGGGAAGG
>SWDL01000213.1 GCA_005116795.1 Nitrospira sp.
CGCTCGTGCCCGGCGCTCCGGTCGACGGGAAGTGCCCCTGCGCTATCCCCCCTTCGCCCGCGGAGGGTTTGTGGTCTCCCCGGAGAAGCGAAAAGCCGTGTGGACGGTGGCATTTCAGGAGACCATCCGGCGACTCGATGAGGTACCTCCGGACAAGCGCAGCGCAAATGAATTCAACATCCTGGCCTTTTCCCGCTTTCTCCTGGGATATCGAAAGTGGAAGCCCGATGCGAAGTCTGATATGCGGAGCGCCCCACCGGAGGCCGTGCGCCACCTGCATGAGGCCTGGCACACGTTCGAGGACGGGGCCACCCGTTTCCCTGACCACCTGATTCTTCTCTTCAACTGGGGACGGGTCGGGTGCGTTCTGAGACGGCGCCAAGAGGCGTACGAGATCTTCGGGAGCATTCTCGCCAAAACGTCCATCACGCTGAACCCCTGTGACGATCTGTTCGGGGATGATTTTGCCGACCGGCATTTGCCGTTCCGCGCCTACATCGACGGGCTGATGCGGCACATCGTCACGAAGGATCCCAAAGACCTGCGCCTGCTTGGCCGGATCCTCATCGCCTCGGTCTGGTGGTATCGAGGGCTGCTGGAGTATGAGCAGGGGAGTCGGGCCGCCTCGATTCGGTCGCTCAAGGAATGTCTCAGCCGCTTCAGCGCGCATCCCCCCTACCATGACTTTTACGGGGACGTTCCGTTGCTCCACGAGGGAGCGGGGGCCCGGTGGACGGATGGGCTGGTGGACCATCTCAGCTTGGCTTGGACCTTAGCGCCGTACAACCCCGGAATTCTCAGGCGCTTGATCATCGGGCTGGAGAAGGTCGGTCGCCGGAATGAGGCGGCGGTCTGCCGGGACCGCTATGCGAGGATTGCCGACTCACTGGAAGGTGGACAGGTCCTTCCTCTTCCCACGGAGACGATACGTGGGCGGAAGGGCGCCGTTGGGGCAGCGACTCTGGGGGAGTGACTGAGATGAATATCTTGGGAATCATTCCGGCTCGCGCGGGATCCAAGGGCATCCGTTTGAAGAATCTTCGTCTGGTGGGGGGCAAGCCCTTGCTGGCCTATTCCCTGGAAGCGGCGCTGGCCGCGCGGCAGCTTCATCGCGTCGTCGTCTCGACGGAGGACGAGCGGATTGCTGAGGTGGCTCGACGACTGGGCGCCGAGGTCCCGTTTCTGCGCCCCTCGGAGTTGGCCGGCGATCAGGTCTCGCTCATACCGGTCGCCCGCCATGCGATGGAGTTCTACGACCGGCATGGATGGGCCCCCGACGTGGTCGTGTGCATCCAGGCGACCAGTCCGCTGCTCTCGGCCGAGGATATCGATCGAGCCGTGGAGCTGCTCATCGACCAGGATTGCGACGCGGTGGTCAGCGTCACGCCGATTCAGCATCATCATCCGTTCCGGGCCATGAAGCTGGACGGCAATCAGGTGCGGCCGCTCACCGAGTACACGAACGACCGCTACTTGCAGAAACAGGACCGGCCTCCGGCGTTCGGATTCACCGGTGGGTTGTATGTGCGGCGGCGGGCCCTGTTGGAGCAATGGAGCGGGCAGGACTTTGCCCTGGGGCAGGACGTGCGGGCTCTCGTGATCGAGCCTGAACGGGCCGTCAACATCGACCATGAACTGGATCTGATGGTCTTTGAAGCCATCCTCAGGGCCAGGGCAGGAGCATCTCAGGCCGTCGAATATGACCAAGCCGCTGGAGGAGTATCACGATGAAAGCCAATTCCTGTTACTTGTGCGGGAGCGAGACATTCGAGCATCTGGTCACTTTTCCGGACGATCCTTACTTGAAGCGACTCTCCGGACTGAAAGAGCCATCGGTGACCTATGTGGTCTGTCGCACGTGCGGATTTGTCTTCCAGAATCCCACGCTGGAACCCCAGGAACTCGATGAGATGTACGGCGAAAAGTATCGAAAAGATTTGCCGGACGAAGAATTCATCTCAAGGAATACGGTCTTTACCGATGGGCGTGTTCGGTGGATCGAGGAGCATCTAGGGCCTGTCCCCGTCTTGACGGAAGGGGGACAGGCCCCAGGCGGAAATGGGTCTGCCCCCGGGAAGCGCGTGCTCGACGTCGGGTGCGGCGCCGGGGTGTTGCTGAACTCATTCAAGCGGCGGGGATGGACGGTGAAAGGGGTGGAACCCACAGCCGCGTATGCGGAATTCGGGAGCCGCCGCTTCGACATTCCGATCACCCCAGGATTCTTTACCGAGGCCTCCTTCCCGGGCGAAACCTTCGACCTGATCACGCTCTCGCAGGTGTTGGAGCATGCGACCGACCCCGGGCAGATGCTGCGCGATTGCCGGGCCAAGCTGGGTCCCACTGGGCGCCTCTTTGTAGGGGTCCCCACCCTCTTGCGTCCTCAGCGACCCATCCATGTCAATACCCTG
>SWDL01000214.1 GCA_005116795.1 Nitrospira sp.
TATCACACTGTCCGAATTTCCGGAGCCCCCTCTGCCGTCCACGACGGCGCACTTCGCAAAGTCGGGATCGCAGAGGGTCTGATCACGAATGAGATCGCGTTCCCGCAAAGTCAGCGTGACCGGCAATTTGGTTCCGTAGGGTATGGTTTTTCGTGGAGTGCCGTACTGTTCCTGCCAACTCCTCGCCGTGAGAGTCCGCAAAGCCTGGAAGTATGGCTCGTTGGGATCGGGAGCCTTCGTGCCCTCTCGCATCAGGCCCCACACATGCCCGACCAGCACCGAGCCGATCGCATGGATCGCCTCGTGCCGGTCCAACCCCTCATTCCGTAACCTCTCCAGTATTTCCTTGACGAGATCAACCTTCTCGGAAAGTTGATTCTCGACAATGACATGAACGGCCGCATGGAGGTGGGCGTTCGGAAGTTTCGCGCGTGCCCGTCGATGATGAGCGGAGACAAGTTCGAGTCGGTCTGCCTCATCAAGCGCCAGCCACTCGTCTGAATCTGGCATTGTCGTGGGATCGTATCTCATGATGGCCTGCCGTGTCAGAAAGGGGACAGACACCTCGCGCCTGCCTGTGCGGAGCACGCAGACAGGCAGACGCGGGGAAGGGTGTCAGTCCCCTGGATCATGAGCTTCACAGCCCAGTCTTCTCGCTTCGCGAGCCTTCGGCTCCCGTCTGAGGTGGAAGGGTCAGAGCCTTAGATCGAGCGATGATGGTCGATATTGCGAAACTCAGCGTGGCTGGAGCCGCGGATAGTGGAATGAGGGAATGCTGAACCCATCACTCATCGGGCATCCGGTCCACAACGCGGTCCCACTCCTTGATGGCCGGTTTGACATGGTGGTCAAGGTGCGTCAGGGCCACATACAACCGTCCTTCATACTCCTCTCGCTCCTCATCTCCAGGCGAACGTGATTTCAAGAGCGCGGCCAGTCCCCGAATCTCCTCGATGGTCTCAAGAATCTCATCAAAGTGATTATCCAGTAGAGGACTCGATGGCGTGAGGAACGAACCCCTTTCCGCAACCACCGACTGCCCACGTTTCCTAATCATGGCGCTTCCCTTTCTTCAACCGTCGATCGAGATTCTTCACGGTCTGTTCCCAAGCTCTAATCTCGACTTCCCAATGCCGGAGGAGACTTCGATCAGGAATAGCACGCTGCTGTTCGAGTGCGATCTTGATTCGGTGATCGGTGATCCGCCGCCTCAGGCCCTCGAGTCGGATTCGTAGCTTCTTGTTGCGCCCCATGCCCTGCCTAATCACGCAAACCCTATCCGGGTTTCCCTGATCATGTCAACATCGATAGCGATGTCGGCGCTTCCTGTTGCAATGGTAGATAATGGGGTCTTGCAATCACACATCAGATCGCTCGCCGCGGGTGATCGTTCCCATCTCGTCGAATCGGCTGCTCGCCCATCAGAGCGTCAGCACTTGTCCGACTCCACCACCCACTGGGCCAGTTGGCTCATCGTGCCGACCTCGATTCCTTCGATCAGGCCCAGTTTGTCCAGACCGCGTGCTTCAATGCAGGTGCCGCAAGCCTTGACTTGCCCCTGTTTGCCGATAACTGCCTTCAGCATCCGCGCGATGTTGTAATAGCCCTGCGGTGTGCTCTGGCCAGGGAGCGCCACAGTGACGGCGTCCGCCATCAGAAAAACGCGGATCTCTGTAGTGACATGCTCCTGTTGCCACTTCATCGCCAGCCGCATCGCGTTGTACATGTGTTCGGATCCGTACGCAGCGTCGTTGATGATGAATAGGACCTTCATGGATTGTCCTCCAAATCCTGTTAGGTAAAATCCAGGCCGCACTCATCTCGACTCCGTGCGGCCCAATGGATATCGACCCAGTGCTCCCACAAACGGGAGTGTGAGCATCCCCTTCAAGGCCAGACGCGCGGGGTCCCTGAACTGTTCCAGTCCCAGCACCATCTGTTCATGGCCGAGTGCCGGTTGAGCCCGATAGGTCCCGAGCAGACGATCCCACCAGGGCAGGTTGAAGCCAAAATTTCGGTTTGTTTCTCGGGGATCAATCGAATGATGGACCCGGTGCATGTCGGGTGTCACGACAAACCACCGCAAGGAGTAGTCCACGATATTCGGCATCCGGACGTTGCTGTGATTGAACATCGAAGTGCCATTGAGCAAGACCTCAAAGGTCAACACGGCTACCGGGGAAGGGCCTAGCACCACGACGGCGGCGAGCTTGATCAGCATCGAAAGCGTCACTTCGACAGGGTGAAACCGTCCCCCCGTCGTGACGTCACAGTCTAAGTCCGCATGGTGCATCATGTGGAAGCGCCAAAACAGGGGTACAGCATGGAACATCACGTGCTGCAGGTAGAGCGCAAAGTCCAGCGCGATGACCGCCATGACTCCCTTGAACCAGGTCGGCCCGCTCAGAGCGTTCAGGAGGCCTAAGTTCCGCTCCGCGGCCATTGAAGCCGTGCCGGCCGCGCCGGCGGTAAACAGCAACCGAAGGACGACAGTGTTCAGACCCACAAGTGTGAGATTCGCAAGCCAACGCTTCGCTTTGGAGGTAGCCAAACGACGCCGAGGCGCGAGCATTTCCCAATACGCCATGAGGCCGAGCACCATGACAAACCCCGACAATCGAATGAGAACTTCGTTCGTCATTTCGTTAGCTCACTGGACCCTCAACCGCCCTTCCCCGATGCCTACCCGCTCACGCCAAGTTTGCCTGTGTCGTTGGTATAATGCCAGTGAGAACCTGCGAGTGACCAACGAGTCCTGGTAGTTGCCATGGCATTTCCATTGCCTTCTCAATCTTCGTGAGAGGGGAAAGCCAGTTGCCCTTGAGGTTCACCTCGTCGAACAAGAACGGAGCCGGCCATGACGGTCATCGCAGAACGAGAGCGGATACTGGAAGAAGTTCGCGCAGTCTTGGAGCGGGAGCCCCGGATTAACCTGCACAAATATCCGGTGCAGATGGACGTCAAAGAGGGAGTGCTGACCCTGGAAGGGGAAGTGAAACATGTCGCCGCCAATCAAAGCCAGTCTCATCGGTATGGGAGAGGTCGGAGAGAAGACGAAGCGAGAGCGATGGCTCGACACGAGCAGCATGCTGGGGCGAGCAGGGCGGTAGTGGCCCTCCCATCGCTATCTAAGAGGGGTCGGGCTTGGCCTCTGTCTGTGTCTCGTCCCTGACCGTGCGGTTGCGCAGGCGCCGGACGAGCTCCTCATACGAATCGGAGCGGATGATCTTCTCGAACTGCGAGCGGTAGTTTCTGACCAGGCTCACCCCGTCGATCACAAGATCATAGGCGTACCATTGCTCACTCTTCAGTAGAAGCCGATAGTCCATCGGAATCTCTGTCTTCGTGGACACGAGTTTCGTCCGCACTTCGGCATAGGGGCCCTCAAGGCGCTCTGAGAGATACTGGACCTGCTCGCCCGCGTAGCCCTCAATCTTCTCGGCGTACCGATCCGTCAGGAATGTCTTGAAGAGGTCCACAAACTCTGCCCGCTCCGATTCGCTCAACGCCTTCCACCGGACCGTCAACGTGCGCTTGGAGATTTCCCGATAATCGAATCGGCCGGCCACCACGTCTTCCAGCATTCGCCGCCGCGTCTTCAACCGGCTGGGCTGCTTCAGCGTCTCATCCTCGAGAATCCGAATCATCTCGGTAATCGTCGCGCGGACGACGGCGGTCGGGGTTTCGGCAGAGGCGGCCCCGATTCCGGCGCACAGGACGAGACAGGTCACGAACAGGCATGAGAGGGGAGGGCGCAGACGCCGGCGTCGAGGCATCATAGAGATCGGTCCGGTTAGAGGGCGGGGGCCCATGTCTCGATCGCTTCTGAGCAAGGCAGAGGCCAAGGGCTGCTCGTTCGAGTGGAGTGGAATCTCTGCAGAAACAAGCGGATCGAGAAGGGAAAGCGATGGCGCTTCGGGCGGACTGGGGCATGTTGCGACAAGAGGCACAAGCTCGCTGTAGCAATCAGCGGCAGTGGGGCTGACCGCGTGGCGTCCCATGAGGGCATGCGGCGCCGGTCCTCAAGCGGCCTTCCGCAACGACCCAAGCATCATAGAGAGTGTCTGTAAATTCCTTCGAGCCCGCGATTTACGGCTGGTCTCGCAGTATCATACATAGGTGAGCGCAGGGGGCAGTCCGTGTGGGGATGGGCCCTCTTGGTGGGGCTCTGTGAGACCATCGACCATGGCGACGCGTAGACGACTCTTCTCACTCTCAGTCCTGCTCGCAGTGCTGATGGGCCTGACGCTCACCGCCTGCACGGAATTCGAACAACGGGACAAACGCTTCTACTATCGGGCCCTCTGGAATTTCGCGCTTCGGGACGATCTCAAAGAGCTCGACATCGACTTCAACGGCATCGACTTCGGGCATTCACATCTATATGAGAGCCTGCTGCTCACTGGTGCGAAAGACGTGTCTGCCATCGAAGACAACGCGCGCAAGGAGACGCTTGGATTCATAGCGTCCCGTCCCGCTCTTCCACCCAATGAAGAGGCGATTGCGCCGACGTACATGAAGCTCGCCTGGCGCGCGCAGAATACCTTTGATGAAGCCCATGCCCTGCATCGCTCGACCTATGACATCTACGTGGCGGATCTGTCCGCGACAGAAAAGGCTCTGGCGATTCGGAAGGTCCTTGCCTACTATCAGGACAGTGCCTACGCCCTCAGCGCGCAGCGTCTGGACCATCAGCGGCTGGACAGTCTGCCCTACGCCAAAGCGTTCAGGCGGAAGTTTCCGCTGTTTAATGCTACCATCTGGGCCTATCACTATCTGCAAGTGGCGGTCTATGATGCGCTGGGCCATGCGCGGGATCTGTCGGCGAAACAGCAGGCCGTGCAGCCCGTCCTGGCCGGATACCATCAGTACTTGGAACAGCCTCCGGTCCAATGGACGTTCATGCCGCTCACGGCTGAGTACAGTCCGCGCCTGGCCGAGGACTACCCGGCGGTGGCCAACATCTTCGACAACCTCCACATGCTGCACGATACCATCAGCGATATTCTGGCAAGTCCGCAGTTTCCCACCTGGGCCGAGAAGCGGCAGGAAATCTATCGTGTGTTGGATGCGTACTATCTGGCCGTCGCGGATGCCACGAATCCGATGATCGTCCGGGAGGGAGCGGGAACGGCTCCCGCTCATCCGCATCCGTGAACATGACCACGATCCTCGCCGGCATGCTCATGGCGATCGTGCTCGGGCCGCTCCCGGCTTGGGCCCTGGACCACGACAATCTGGACCCCAATCGACCGATCCAGATGGAGGATGCCTATGCCGTTCCGAAGGGGGAAATCGGTCTCGAAAGCGGCGTGCGGCTCAATGATCGGCGAGCGGGCAGGACACGCATCACCTTCCAACCTCAGATCATTTACGGGGCCTTCGACAACACGCAAGTCGAAATCCAAGGCGACCTGTTCACCGAGCCGCACTCGGTTGTGGGCGCGAACAAATCCGGGGACCTGCATCTCGGCCTGCTCTACAACTTCAATACGGAAACCCTCACGGTGCCGGCCTTCGCGATTCGGGTGGAAGCGGATGTCCCCACAGGCGTGCGATCGAAGGGGATCGACACGGCAGTGATGGGGGTGCTCACCAGGTCCTTCGACCGGCTTCGGGCTCATCTCAACGCCGGCTATACCCTGCTTGGATCACCGCAGGGGCAGGAACGCCGCGGCGGCTATCGAGTGACGGCGGCTCTCAGCTATCCGATCGGGTACCCGCATCGGTTTCGGGACACGCTGATTCTGGATGTGTACACCCGCCAGTCTGATCTTGTGGGCCGGCGCAATCATACCGGCATCGAATTCGGGCTCCGGCATCAACTCAGCTCACGGATCGTGGTGGACACAGGGGTGGGGACCGAGGTGCTGGGCCCGACCGATCGCTCGGCGCTCACCGGA
>SWDL01000215.1 GCA_005116795.1 Nitrospira sp.
CTTCGTAACCACGTAGTCGATCGTGGGCTCGAAGCAGGCCTTCGTCTTGCGTGTGATGTCGTTGGCCAATTCGTCCAGCGTATAGCCGACGGCGAGCTTGGCGGCGATCTTGGCGATGGGGAAGCCCGTGGCTTTGGAGGCCAAGGCGGAGCTGCGGGAGACGCGGGGATTCATCTCGATGATGACCATCTCGCCGGTCTGCGGATGGATGCCGAACTGAATGTTGGAGCCGCCCGTGTCCACGCCGATCTCGCGGATGATGCGGATGGCTGCATCCCGCATCACTTGGTATTCCTTGTCCGTGAGCGTCATGGTGGGCGCCACGGTGATGCTGTCGCCGGTGTGGACGCCCATCGGATCGAAGTTCTCGATCGGGCACACGATGACGACGTTGTCCTTGAGGTCGCGCATGACCTCGAGTTCGTACTCCTTCCAACCCAGCACGGATTGCTCGACCAGCACCTGGCCGACCGGGCTCATGGCGAGCCCCCAGTCGATCATGCGCTCGTATTCTTCGCGATTGTAGGCGACGTTGCCGCCGGTGCCGCCCAGCGTGAAGGACGGGCGGACGATGACCGGAAATCCCCCGATGGCGTCCAATACGTGAGGGGCCTCCAGGCGATTCGTGACCATGCCGCCGGCCGGGACCGTGAGGCCGATCTTCGCCATGGCTTGCTTGAAGAGATCCCGATCCTCGGCCTTGACGATGGCGTCATAGGAGGCGCCGATGAGTCGAACCTTGTATTTCTCCAGCGTCCCACGCTTGTGAAGCGCCACAGCCATGTTGAGAGCCGTTTGTCCCCCCATGGTCGGCAGGATCGCATCGGGCCGTTCCCGCTCAATGACCAGTTCGACGACTTCCGGCGTGATCGGCTCGATGTAGGTGCGGTCGGCCAACTCGGGGTCGGTCATAATTGTCGCCGGATTGCTGTTGATCAGCACGACTCGGTAGCCCTCTTCACGCAGAGCCTTGCAGGCCTGGGTTCCGGAATAGTCGAACTCACAGGCTTGCCCGATCACGATGGGTCCGGAGCCGATCAGGAGGATGGTCTTGATGTCGGTGCGTTTCGGCATGCGCGTCAATACGCTCGAGGTTGGAGGGTCGCGGTTGGAGGCAAGAAACAGGATCTCAAGTCAGTCTTCTGCCTTGCCTCAAACCTCAATCCTCTCGCCTCAGTCATTCACTCACCCTGCCTTCGGCATGGGGCCAAAGAGCGGAGTGTCGTGCTTCTCCGGTGGGGGTGTCGGGGAGCCATGCGGGCGATAGAAGCGCAGCGCGTCGGGAATCCATGCTTCAATTTGATTGATACGCGTAATGTCCGAGGGGTGCGTCGAGAGGAACTCCGGAATCGCCGCCGCGGAACGGAAACAGAGTTTGCCGATCATGTTGCGCGGACAGCCGCTCATCCGTTCCCAGAAGGGCACGGCCTCATGCGGGTCATACCCGGCCGAGGCCATCAGGCGGAGCCCGATCAAATCCGCTTCCGATTCCTGTTTGCGATTGAACGGCAAGGACACGCCGATGCCATAGGCGCTCTGGAGCCCCTGGACGACGTCGGGCCGGACGGCTCCGGTGGCGGCGCCGGCCATGGCGCCGAGTTGGGCGATCTGTTCGAGGATGCTGCGGCTCATGCGCTCTGCGCCGTGGCGTTGTAAGGCATGGGCGACCTCGTGCCCCATCACCGTGGCCAGGCCGGCTTCGCTCTGGGTGAGTTTCAGAATACCGGTGAACACGGCCACCTTCCCGCCGGGCAGCGCAAAGGCGTTGACGGTGTGGTCGTCGTGAATCACGGCGAATTCCCAGTGATATTCCGGCTTGTTGGCGACATCCGCGATGCGACGCCCCACCCGGTTCACGAGCTCATTGATTTCCGCGTCGGCGGACAAGGGCGCCTGCCGCAACACTTCGCGGTAGGCGCTGATGCCCATCGTGATTTCCTTGTCTTCTGAAATGAAGATCAGTTGGTCGCGGGCCGTGCCGGGAGCCCGATAGCAGCCGCTGAGAGAGGCAAACACCGAGAGGGCCGAGGCGGCGCCGAGAGCGGTCCAGATCCCGAACGTACTCTTAAGCCCCAGGACAATCGCCGCGCGTCGCCCTATGGGCGTGGCGAAGAATTGGGTCATCGGGTCATTGGACGATTGATTCATTTCTGGACTGATCATTGAGGCAAGGATCCAAATGGTGAAATCACGAAATTCCCCGTTATGGCATCCACAAATACATGAACTGCGGCGTGCTGCCGCGCACCATCCCAAGGACGTCCAGTTGAGCCCAGGGGGCTCCCCCCAACGGGTTGGGCAGCAGGCCGGCATAGATGTTGGGCCGAAACTGGCCGGCCCGTCGATAGCGTACGATTCTGGCTTCGCTGAGTCCGGCTTCTTGCTTGGCCAAGGTGAGCGCATCGTCGAGGTAGCCGATACCGTCGATCAGCCCGAGGGCCTTCGCCTGGTCGCCCGAGTACACGCGGCCGTCGGCCAGCTTGCGGATGGTCTCCGCAGAAAGCTTCGGTCTCCCCTCTTTGATCACGCCCAGGAACCGCTGGTAGAAGGAATCGATCAGTCCTTGAAAGATGGTTCGCTCCTCCTCCGTCATCGCTCGGAACGGAGATCCCATGTCCTTGCGGGGCCCCGAGACGACCGCCCTGGCCTCAAGCCCGATCTTCTCCAAGAGGCCCTGGGCGTTCAGGGTGAGCATGATGACGCCGAGGCTGCCCGTGACTGATGAGGGGTGCGCGACGACGGTATCGGCGGCCATGGCCACATAGTATCCGCCGGACGCGCCCACGTCCATGATGGAGGCTACGATCGGAATCTTCTTTCGTTCCTTGAACGCGCGAATTTCATGATAGAGGATGTCGGAGGCCGTGACCGTGCCTCCCGGGCTATTGATGCGGAGCACGATGGCCTTCACGGCCGGATCCTCTCCGGCTTTGGTCAACTCTTCTTTCAAATGGGCCACCTGGTTCGGCCGCTCGACCAGCCCCTCTTCCTCAAGATTGCTGATCGTGCCGGAGAGCTCCATCAGCAGCACCTTGGCGTTTCCGCTGCCGGACAGACTGTCTTCCTTGAGCGGCCCTGGCTGCGGCAGCAGATTGATGGTGATGCAGCCGGCCGTCAGGAGGCTGCACGCCGTCACGGTCAGGAGTCTGAGGCCGATCTTCGTCGGACCCGTTTCATGCATGGGCCTTCTCCATCATTCGAGCAAAGTCTTCGAACCAGCCGGCTGCATCATGGGGGCCGGGGGCCGCTTCCGGATGATATTGGACGGACAGCACCGGATGGTCGAGTGACGCCAGCCCCTCCACGGACTCATCGTTGAGGCTCGTGTGGGTCAGCCGGACAGCTCCGCATTCCGTCTTGACCACGCGTCCGTCGATGGGAGCGGAGCGGTCGGTCGCGGGCGGCAATTGCACGGCAAAATTGTGGTTCTGTGAAGTGATCGTGACGGCTCTGGTTCGGAGGTCCAACACCGGATGATTCCCTCCATGGTGGCCAAACGTGAGCTTATAGGTCTTGAGTCCCATGGCCAGAGCTAGAAGTTGATGCCCCAGGCAAATACCGAACACCGGAATGCGGCCGATCAGCCGGCGAGCAGCCCCGATCGTCTTGGGAACTCCTTCGGGATCACCGGGACCATTGGAGAGCAGTACGCCGTGGGGGTGCATCGCCAGCACCTCGTCAGCCGGTGTCGAAGCCGGGACGACCGTCACGGTGCAGCCGGTATCCACCAGCGAGCGGAGGATATTTTGTTTCACTCCACAATCATACACGATGACCTTGTGTCGTGCCTGCTCGTTGCGAGGGTTCCCCGATCCATCGAGTGCGGGCGCCCTCCAGACGCCGGACCCCTCCGTCCATTCGTAGGGCCGAGCACAGGTCACATCGGAGACGAGGTCGCGGCCGATGATACTGGGCGCCACCTGGGCCTGCTTCACCGCGCGGGCCGGATCGAGGTCCAGATGGGTGATGATCCCCTGCTGTGATCCATGGTCTCGGAGATGTCGGGTCAGCGCGCGCGTGTCGAGTCCTTCGATGGCCACCACACGGGCCTGCCGCAAATAGGCATCCAGGGTCTGGCGCGCGCGCCAGTTGCTGCTCATCCGGCTGGATTCCTTCACCACGAAACCGGCCGCCCAGACGCGTCGAGATTCTACGTCTTCGGGGGTGACGCCATAGTTCCCGATCAGCGGGGAGGTCATCGTGACAATCTGGCCGTGATAGGAGGGGTCCGTCAGGATTTCCTGATAGCCGGTCATGGCCGTATTGAAGACGAGCTCGCCGACGGTCTCGCCGTCAAAGCCGAGCGCGGCGCCTTCGAACACCGTTCCATCCGCCAGTGCGAGGAGTGCCTTCTTCACGCTGGTTCCCTTCGTGGTTCACCCCAGGCCTTCACCTTGACGACGAGGAGGGCCATGCCGAGTCCCAGATTCACCAAATAGAGACCCCGGACGATCGAGTGCATTCTGAAAAAGGCGCTGTAGGCTTCCCTTCGCTCCGCCTCCCCTTTCGTCGCAAAGGCGAGTTCTTGCAGCGTCACGGACTTGGGGCCCAGGAGGCCGATGATCAGCATCGCCATGATGACCATCAGGCCCAAGAGAAGGAGTTCGGCGCGGAGCAGACCCGGTGCGGAGGCGATGAGCTCGCCTCGCGCATGGATCCGAAATCCGATGGTCCCCAGCAACATCACAATGGCTCCCACCACGAGGTGGTTGTACCCGTCGAACACGCTCGTCAGGAATCGCCCTCCGGGCTCCACCCCGAATGAGTTAAACACGGCGGGAATGACCGCCGCAATGATGACG
>SWDL01000407.1 GCA_005116795.1 Nitrospira sp.
CTGTGGTACGGCATTCCAACGCTTCTTCTGATAGCCCCACATAGGACCCTCCCCTGGCTAATGAGAGGCGACCGTGACCACTCCGTGTGTCACTCCGCGGCGCCGCCCCTGACTGGACCCCCCGTGATCGGATCGACTACCCCCGAGCGGATGGATAGGTGGCAGACCGGGTGTCCCCGATCGCCCGAACGAGTGAATCGCGCACGTCCCGCACTTCCCGAGAGATTTCCCGGACTTCCGGACGCTTCATTTCCAGGCTGCCGTTGAACAGGACCCCTTCCTCGATCGACAGCAGAGGGGCCGCCACGGATCCATTCATGATGGCAGGGGCCAACAGTTTGATTTTCTCCTTGGCGATCACATCCCCGGTAATGCGTCCCTGGGAGATCACCGTCCCGGCCGTCACCTTCGCGGCGATCACGGCTTCTTCCCCGACGACCAGGACGCCGTCGGTCTCAATTTCGCCCTCAAGGTGCCCATCGATGCGGACCGTCCCGGAATAGATGATGGTGCCCTTGAACTCCACTCCCTTGCCGACAAAGGCGATGATTTCGCCCGCCTTGTCCGATCCGCCCGAACTCGGTTTGGAGCCCTTTTCGTCCATCATCGCCTCCTCAACGCCGGGACCGCCCTTGCCGTCGTCCTTCTTCCACATGCGATACCTCCGAAAATAAGAAGATACTCTTCACGTAACAGGTGAGCCATTGTCATTCGTGGGACTACCATAGGTAGTTCGGCAAAGGAGGGCCAGCATACACTCCTCGTGTGGGATATGCAAGGCGGGAGAAGTGGTATGTAGTGATACCTACTTGCCTGTTCAAGCGGCGGGGCAAGGTCGTGCCTTCACCCCGTGGAATCGGCGGAGTCTTCTGCTCTTCCGACGCATCCGCTAGCGAATCACCAGGACAGGACAAGGCATCCGGTGAAGAATTGCATGGGAGGCGCTTCCGAGGACCACACGCGTCATCCCTTTCCGTCCGTGTGATCCCATCACCAGGAGGTCGGGCCGTCTCGACGCGACCTCATCGAGAATGGTGGTGGAGGGAATCCCGAGCTGCGCCCGTGCCGTCGTCGAATAGCCGGCAGCCGAGAGCTTTTCGGCGACCCCCTCGACGAAATCATTCGCGCTGAGGAGCAGTTGCCCCTGTATGATCTCGGCAGACCGTTCATCTGCCGGCCAGGCCGGTCGGCTGAAGGGGACGATGGTCAGCACCGTGATCTCGGGGCTGCTCTGGAAGGGCTTCGTGCTGAGAAACCGGAGCATCGCCTCGGCGTCGTGGGGGCCTTCCAGGCAGAGCAACAGGTCTCGCAGGGGGGTGAGGGCTCGATTGACGACCAGGATGGGGCAAGGGGCCTCGTTTAGGACCCGGTGGGACACGCTGCCGAACAGCCGTTCTCGAATGGGCCCCAGCCCTCTGGCCCCGAGGACAATCAGATCGACCCTTTGCTCCTGCGCCACGGAGAGAATCAGTTGGGCGGGCTTGCCCACTTCCAGGTGCCGCGAGACTTGACCCGCAGGCATGGGAAGGGACAGGGCCGTGCGATGCAGGAGCCGCTCGCCCTCTTCCCGCATGTGGCGCTCCATGGTGGTGTAGAGCTCCTGCGCGATCTCGGGCATCATCATCGGATAGGCCGGCTTGGGGACGTCCAGCACATGCAGCAAGAGGGTCTGTTCAGGACGTGAGAGCTGTGTCAGGGCCTTCGTGGCCTGGTAGGACTCCTCTGATCCGTCAATGGCAAGTAAGATCCGCATCGTGCCTCCTGCGACTCGGTTGGGCCTTATCCTCGATCCGAGAAGACTCGGCTCGCGGAGCGGCGTCGAACGTCACGGGGCGCGCGACGGCCGGGCCGCCGACCACCCCGTCTGCCTTCCCCGCGCCTCTCAGGCGTTTACTCATATCGCAGCGCCTCAATCGGGTTGAGTCTCGACGCCCGATTCGCCGGGTACAGGCCGAAAAAGACGCCGACGGCGACGGAAAACAGGAATGACACGGTCACGGCCTGGGGCGACACGATCGTCGGCCATCCGGCGACGGCCGTGGCGAGGCGCGCCCCGGCCACGCCGAACAACACGCCCATCACACCGCCGACCATGCTGAGCATGACGGCTTCGATCAGAAACTGCAGCAGAATGTGCCGGCGCTTGGCCCCCACCGCCATGCGGACGCCGATCTCCCGCGTCCGTTCCGTGACGGAGACGAGCAAGATGTTCATGATCCCGATGCCGCCGACGATCAGCGAAATCGAGGCGATGCTCAACAGCATGATCATCATGGTGCGACTCGCGCCGGCCGACGCCTTGGCGATGTCGTCCATGGTGCGGATGGTGAAGTCGTCCTCCTCCGAGGCCTGCAAGCGGTGGCGAGTCCGCAGCAGGTCCCGCACCTCTTGAGCCAGTTGAGGCACAGACGATCGTTCCGTAGCCGACAGGATGATAATGCCGATGGTGCCCAGGAATTTCGTGCCGAGCACTTTGCGCTCGGCCGTCGAGAAGGGCACGACGATGACATCATCCTGATCTTGCCCCATGAAGGTCTGTCCCTTCGGGGCCAGGATACCGATCACCCGGAGGGGCACGTTCTTAATCCGGATTTGCGCCCCGAGGATGTCTTCCCCGCGCTCGAAGAGATTCTCGGCGGCCGTCTTGCCCAGCACGGCGACCTTGGCGGCCCCGTCCTCGTCGGATTGGGTGAAGAACGTCCCCTGAGCCGGCGGCCATTCGCGAATATTCGGAAAGGACGGCGTCGTCCCCATGACCACCGTACTCCAGTTTTTGCGTTCGTGGACAGCCTGCAGCACGGCGCGATTCGCGTAGAGCATGTCCGCCACCCCAGGAATTTTGCGTTGAATGTCTTTGGCGTCCTCAAGGGTCAAGGTCGAGACGCCGCCCAGTCCGCTGCGGACGCCGCTCACCGTCGTGGCGCCAGGGATGACAATCAAGACGTTCGTGCCGAGGCTGGCAATCTGGCTCTGAATCAGCCGGCCGGCGCCTTCTCCCAGGCTGACCATCGCCACCACGGCGCCGACGCCGATGATGATGCCCAGCATCGTGAGCCCGGCCCGCATGGGATTGGCCAAGAGGACCCGAAACGCCAGTTGGATGGTCATCAGAAGGAAATTCATCAGTTCGCCATGGCGAGACACGCGGGACGCGCGAGACAAGCGAGACTTGCCCGGCTCGCCTTTCCCGCCTTTCTCGCGTTACCGCATTCTCGGCCCCGCGCCGAATCCGGGTGGAACCGCAACCGGCTCCGTCGCGTCGGGCGCTTCGAGCCCGACAATCACCGGGTCACCCTCATGGAGGCCGCTGTCGATGACTTCGGTGAAGAGCGAATCGGCCACACCCGCCGTGACAGCGACCGGGCGCAGCGGTGCGCCCTCCTGCCGTATCCAGACCGTCGGTTTTTTCTTATCCGTCGGCGCGCCGGCCGGTTTGAAACGAAGCGCTGCGTTCGGGACCCGCAACGCGTCTTCTTTGCTCGCGGTGACGATCGAAACGTTGGCGGTCATGCCGGGCTTCAACCGCAGATCGCGGTTCTCCACTTCGATGATGACATCATAGGTCACCACGTTCTGGATGCTGATCGGGGCGTTCCGAACCTGCGTCACGATGCCGTGGAAGAGTTGTCCTGGATAGGCGTCCACGGTGAAGTCCGCCGGTGTGCCCTCCGCCACGCCGCCGATGTCCGATTCGCTGACATTGGCATTGACCTGCATCCGGACCAAGTCTTTCGCAATGACAAAGAGGGTGGGCGTTTGGAGAGTGGCGGCGACCGTTTGCCCGACATCCACATTGCGCGAGACCACGATTCCGTTCACCGGCGAGTAAATGGTCGTGTACCCCAAGTCCAACTCCGCATTGGCGAGTGTCGCCGTTGCCTGGTCCACTTGTGCGTACGCGACTTCCACCTCGGCCGTCGCATTGCGGTGGTTTGTCTTGGCCAGATCCAAGTCGGATTGGGGCACGAATCCCTGGGTGCGTAGGGTCTCCATGCGTCCGAGTTCGAGGGTGCGTTGTGCGAGTGCGGCTTCCGCTTTGGTCACGACCCCCTTCGCGTTTCGCAGG
>SWDL01000408.1 GCA_005116795.1 Nitrospira sp.
AAATCGGTACGCGGAGAACAGGTCAAGCAACAGATGAAGGACCATGGGATCATCGTGAAGGCCGTGTCCCTGTCCGGCTTGGCCGAGGAAGCGGGGTTTGCCTACAAGAACATCTCGGATGTGGTTGAAACGGTGGATCGGGCGGGGATCACCAAAAAGGTGGCGGAGTTGCGGCCGATTGGAAATATAAAAGGATAGAGTGCAGGACGGCAGGGGCATCTCTTCGCTCGCGCAACGCGCGCCATCAGAATGGCCTCGTTGAACGCGCGCAGTCGAGATTCCAATCAAGGCATCCTCTGGGCTTCAGTCAACAACCGAAAGAGCCGATGCTCCCAAGAGTGGGGGGATCGGTCAAGAGTCACTCCGGCCGGGAGGCTCCGGACCAAACATGGACGCACGGAACTCTTCGCACCAGCTCGTCGGAAAGCGCCACTCAATGTTCCGATGAGCCAGCGAGGGTGTGACGGTGGTTCTCTCACGGCCGGCTAAGAACTGGGGCTGAAAGGATGAACACAACATCCATGTCGGTGTCGGTGATTCTCGAATGGGAAAATGCCACACACGCATCGCAAGATCGGCCGAGGCAAACCCTCGCCGCGCTCAGGACACAGGCATCGGAATGCTTTTCGGACACCCCATCTTTCCCGTCGAATGTCGATTCCCGTGTACGCCTGCCGACTCCGCTTGACCTCATTATCCCCTATGATTCAAACGAGGTTGACGAGTCAGAGGTTCGCCGTGTTGTCTCCGAGTTTATTACGGAAAGCGAATCTCTCCATGTGCGGATGATCCCCGTCGGCGATGGAACATACTGCAGGCAGAAAAACGCGGGAGCGGCAGTTGCGACGGGAGAGATCATCATCCTCCTGGACAGTGATGTCACCCCTGAGCCGAACTGGCTGGCCTCGTTCATGCGTGCCTTTTCCGACCCGCGCGTGCAGGTCGCAGTTGGCAATACCTACGTCGACATCAGCCCCGGGGATGCCTATAGCCGCTCGATGGCGCTCACCTGGATGTTTCCCCTCCGCGACACCGAGGGGGGCCTGAGACCGTCGGACTGGTTTTACGCGAACAACGTGGCCTTTCGAAGAGAGATCTTGCTGTCCCATCCGTTCCCCCACACGCCGGGGCTCAAGCATCACCCGGCCACGCTGCTGGTCCGACAGTTGGAACAAGAAGGCATCACGCTCTGGCATGTCGGCGACGCGAGGGGACATCATCCCACGCCGAATGGGATCGTTCATTTTTGTCAACGAGCCATCGCGGCTGGAAGGGCAAGAGCGTTCACCCACGACTCAGTGGCACTCTCCTCCGTGGCGGACTGGATCCGCCGCGACGCGTTGGAGGTCGGGTGGTACGTCAAAAGGATCGTGCGGGAGGGGGCAAAAGTGGGGATGCACTGGTGGCAGATGCCTGCCGCAATGGGCGTGACCTTGGCGTATCACCTGCTTCGTAGTGGTGGGTCCCTTCTCACAGCAGCCGCCCCCGGTCTGATGCGGAATAGATTTGAGCTTTGAACCTGTACCCACACTCTTCTTCAGTCCGACAACCCTCGGCTCAATCTGAGCCGTTCACTCCGTAAGTCGGAGAGCGGCTGAACCCCCCGATACAGCCAGGTAGCTGACGCGATCCTGAGAATGCTAAGATTCGGCCTTCCGCAAGCCAGCGAGGAGAACTGATGGATCTGGATGCATTCCGAACGATGGTAGCCAAGGTGCCGAACGGGTTTCTGGGCCGGTACGGGCTTGGGAACAAGCTCCTACAGGAAGGCAGGAATCTGGAGGAGGCCGTGGAGCATCTCCTTGTGGCGGTGTCGCTCGACCCGGTTCACGTGGCCTCTCATTTTGCGCTCGGCCGTGCCCTGGCCAAGCTGGGACGGAAGGACGAGGCAAGCCAGGTGCTCACCGCCGGGATTGACGCCGCGGTGTCCGGCCGCTCGAACGGCGGTGTGGATCTTGTGCCGGAGATGCGCGTTCTTCTTCACGCCCTCAGGTAGCGCATCACTCGACATGACGCCGGAGGAGACGGCATGAAACTGGAAGACGCCAAACAGCGGATTGAGACCGCCATCAATCAGTACGGCGCGCAGGCCGGGATGGCGATCGAACTCGTGATCAGCGAAGTGCGGTCGGATCTGGGGGCCACGGCCGTCAACGAACTGGTGGAGGAGTTCGACCTTGAGCTGCTTTACAATATCGCCCCGATGGATTCGGACTACTCCAACAGTTAGATGGTCGTGGAGCCGCTCGTAGCCCCAGTGCTCGCCCCTCTTGCCCTGCACGAAGTCCTGATCGATGATGGACTGGGCGCTCGTATCGAGGACGCCTTGGAACCCTCCGAAGGCGGATGGTCAGACGGCTTCCTTGTGGCCGCAGTCTTCATTGCGGCAGAGGAGCGTATTCCCGGAGTGCTTGGTGACTTTCTCGACGAGGAACGGCGCTTTGCAGCTCGGGCAGGGCTTGTTGACGGGACGGTCCCAGATGGCGAACTCGCACTTCGGGTAATTCGAGCAGGCGTAGAAAATCCGGCCCTTGCGGCTTCGCTTCTGCGCGAGATTGCCCCCGCACTGCGGACACTGGACGCCGATCGGAATCGGCTTCGTCGTTTTACATGCGGGGTAGGCTGAGCAGGCCAGAAACTTCCCGAACCGCCCGAATTTCACGACCATCGGTGCGGCGCACTTCTCGCACTTTTCGTCCGTCGTGACTTCCTGTTTGGCCACGATTTTCACGGTGCCGTCCGGCAGCCGCTCGAAGTTCTGGGTGTTCTTGCAAGGCGGATCGGCCTTGTAGCCGGGGCAGGCCAGGAATTTCCCGTTCCTCCCCCACTTGATCTCCATCATCCTGCCGCACTTCTCACAGGGGATATTCGTGGGCGGTTCAACGACATCCTTCGGGCCGACCAGTTCCTTGGCCTTCACCATGTCTTTCGTGAACGGCGTGTAGAATTCACGGACCGCGGCGACCCAGTGCTTGTCGCCTTCTTCGACTTCGTCCAGCTCCTTCTCCATTTGGGAGGTAAAGTCGACGTCGAGCAGGTCGGGAAACCCTTTGACCAGGAAGTCGTTGACCGTTCGGCCGGTTTCGGTGGGAATGAAGCGCCCTTCCACTTTCTCCACGTACTTCCGGTCCTGGATCGTCGAGATGATCGCCGCGTAGGTCGAAGGGCGCCCGATGCCATTTTCTTCCAGTTCTCGGATCAGCAGCGCTTCGTTATATCGCGGCGGCGGCTGGGTGAAGTGCTGCTTGGAGGTCACGCCGGGGACGGTTTGGCCTTCCAGAGTGGTAAGCTGCAGCCGCTCCCCTTCGGTCAGGGCGGGGAGCTGGCGTTCGGATTCGTCTTCGACCTCCTGCTCCCCCTTCCGCGCCTGATCGGTCGCGTCCGTATCCTTGCCCTCCATGTAGACGATGGTGTGGCCTGGAAATTTCACCACGGTGCCGTTGGCGCGGAAGACATAGGATGTCTTGGTCTGCTGCGGCACGGTATCCACGCGAGTCATTTCCAGAATCGCCGGTGACATTTGAGATGCGACGAATCGATTCCAGATCAGCTTGTAGAGCTGGTATTGGTCGCGATCCAGATACGGCTTGATGGATTCCGGGGCGCGCGCCGCGGAGGTCGGACGGATGGCCTCGTGCGCCTCTTGCGCGGCCTTGTGTGTTTTGAACACGTTGGGGGTGGCCGGAAGGTAGTCGTTGCCGAACCGCTCACGGACCAACTGCCGGGCTTCTTCCGCCGCCTCGGCTGAGATTCTCGTAGAATCGGTTCGCATGTAGGTGATCAATCCGACCGGGCCCTCCGGGCCTAACTCTACGCCTTCGTAAAGTTGCTGGGCCAGCGTCATCGTCTTTTTTGACGTAAACCGGAGTTTGCGGGCCGCCTCCTGCTGCATGCGACTGGTGATGAATGGGGCGACCGGGTTGCGCTTCTTTTCCTTCCGCTCGATGCTCTGGACGGCGAAGGTCTTCCCCTTCACATCGGCGACGACCCGCTCGGCGTCCTGTGCGGTCCCGATTTCAGCATCCTGCCCGTTGATGCTGTGCAGCCTGGCTTCGAAGGCGGGCGGAGTGGCGCCGGTCAGCAAGGCCGTGATGGACCAGTACTCGACCGGCCGGAACGCTTCGCGCTCCGCCTCCCGATCGCAAATCAGCTTCACCGTCACCGACTGCACCCGGCCCATGCTGAGGCCGCGCCGGACCTTCTCCCACAGGAGCTGGCTGCCCTGGTACCCGACGATCCGGTCGAGGACCCGCCGCGCCTGTTGCGCATTCACCTTGTTCATGTCGATCTCGCCGGGAGACTGGAGGGCGCGCTTGATGGCGGATTCGGTGATTTCGTTGAAGCGGACCCGGTAGATCGGCTTCTTCGACTTCCCCTTGCCCTTCCCCTTCAGCTCCTCGGCGATATGCCAGGCGATCGCTTCCCCTTCCCGATCCGGGTCCGGGGCGAGATAGACCTTGTCCGCCTCTTCCGCTTTTTTCTTGATGTCGGCCAAGACCTGCGTCTTGCCCTTGATGGTTACGTAGTGCGGCTCAAAGTCATGCTCCAGATCCACGCCGAGTTTGCTCTTGGGCAGATCCTTCACATGCCCCACGGACGCCATCACGGTATAGCTCCGCCCAAGATACTTGTTGATGGTCCTCGCCTTCGCGGGCGACTCGACGATGATGAGCGATTTGGCCATGTGATTGGTTGGCTTCGATCTCACTCACTGTACAACGCCTTTAACAGATATTCAAACT
>SWDL01000409.1 GCA_005116795.1 Nitrospira sp.
GACGGCCAGCCCCGCCTCGTCGCCCGCCATGGCCACCGCGGTGAAATCCACATGCGCGGTCAAATCTTGCAGCCCGACATCCTGATAGGGGTCTTCCGAGAGCCGCTGCTGCCGATAGCCCAAGAGGGTGCCGTGCCGTCGCTCCGGACCGAACAGATCCTGCGCGGTATGGCCGTAATCGATGGTCAGGACGATCCCCCGCGCGAGCACACGGGCCACCTCGCGCATCCACGTCAGCGAGAGCAGGTTGTTGTCGGCCGTCTGGCCTTCCGCCGGCGTGATGTCCATGTCGCTCAGCCGATCGAGATAGGATCGGAGCGCCTGGTTCGTCAGAGGGAGCGCCCGTTCGACGAATCGCCCCTCCTGATAGTCCACCGCCAGTTCGCGAGCCGTGCCCTCGACGATGCGGACACGGTGCACCGGAAAGGCGTCAAGGAGTTCGTTCGAGAGCAAGACGCCGCGCAGGGATTCGGACGGCAACGAGTCGAGCGACTCCGCCCAAGACACCGATTTGGGGATGGGCGTCCAGCGGTCAAGGGTTCGCTGCTGGGCTGCGCGCATGGCCGGGCTGCGCTCGATGAGGAGATAGCGGAGTCGGGAGATCAGGTCGGGATCGGTTTCACAGGACTGCAGAATGTCACGGGCCAGGTCGCCCTTCCCCGGGCCCATTTCGATCAACGTCAGCGGGGTAGGATGACCGAGAAGCGCATCGATCTGACGCAGTTGTCGCGCCATCAGGCGACCGAACACCGCATGGACGTCCGAACTGGTGTAGAAATCACCGTCCCAGCCGAGACGTCGCGCGCTGTCATCGCTCCCCATGCGCATGTAGTAGCCGTGGGTCGGGTGATAGAGGGCCAGCTCCATGAATCGGGCAAAGGGGATGGGACCACCGGCCATGATCTCCGCGGCGATCGCCGTCACGAGCTCCGGATGTCCGACCGTAGAAGTCACACTTCCCCTTTAGGCCTACGTAATCCACGAGAGGCCTATTCTCGATCATCGCCGACATCTGAAATTGGCAAAAATATCAATCAGACTAGCCGTTTACCGATTGGCAAGTCAAGACTAAAAGGGGAGCTGAAAACGGGTTTCACACGTATCTCATCGTGCTCTCCCTATACATCATACATCTACATCGGCACATCGTGGTTGCTCGATATTCGTGACCTGTGGGAATACGTGTCATCGAAAAAACGGGCGCCGAACTGAATCGGATCCTGGGGACGCCGGAGAGTTGCGCTCCATCCCTCTCCTCAAGTAGTCTATGCGGGACTCTTGGGAACACTCCTATGGCTTCGGAACGTTCGACACCCAATAAGCTCTGGTACCTCAAACACGTTCGCTTGTTCGATGGCATGAGCCAAACGGAGATGCAGGAGATGGAACAGATCACGCGCATGCAGGAGGTCAAGAAGCGTCAGCCCTTGTACTTTCCCGGCGATCCGAGCAGCAATGTGTACCTCCTCAAGCAAGGGCGCGTCAAACTCGCCAATACCGGCGCGAGCGGCAAAGAGGTGACGTTTGAAATTCTGGAGCCGGGCGAGATCTTTGGGGAGCTGGAGGTGCTGGAAGGCTTGCCGCGGGAAACAGCCGCCGAAGCGTTGGACGATACGCTGATCTGCGTCATCCGCCGGGAAGACTTCAATCGTTATCTGGCCCTGCATCCCGATGTGACGGTGAAGCTCACCAAACTCATCGGGCTCAGGCTGCGAAAGATTCAGAGCCGGGTCGAGGACTTGGTGTTCCGAGATGTGCCGGCACGGCTGGCCCATCTTCTCCTGGAACTCCGCAAGACCGCCGGGGTCGCGGAGGGGACCGCCATCCGCCTCCGTGTCAAGCTGACGCACCAGGAGATGGGGAATCTGATCGGCTGCAGCCGTGAAACAGTGAGCGCCACGTTCGGGCAGTTCCGAGACGACGGCCTCGTTCACATGGAGGGCCGCACGATCACCATCACCGATGAGATGGGGCTGTTGCGCTTGATTTCCTAGCCCGGTCCAGCCGAGGCTCTGTGATTTCAGGGGACGCGATCATGAAGTGGATGCGTCGAAGGCTGCGGTTGCTCAGCCGATGTGCCACGACGAGGCCTCGACAAGGCCGGCGATCCCGACGAGAGAGGCTGTCAGTTGCGGGATCACGTGAACGACCGCTTCAGCCGCTGGGTTCCTCCAGCCGCGCGTCTGCTCGTCGTTCTTGCTCTTGTAGCGTATGCAGGAGCCACTCGATGCTCGGGGTGCCGACGAGCAAGACTTTTCCGTTGAGGACAAAAGCAGGGAGAGCGATGAGCTCAAGCGTGCGCGCCCGTTCGCTGTCCGCCTGGCGGATCTCGATGTGCCACGAGGGCAGCGCCTGCCTGACCTCATGCGCCAACTGGACGGCTGACTGCTGTGAGAGGCAGCCGTCGTGGACGAAAATTTCAAGGATCGGCATGCCGCCACTGTATCGTGGCGGGAGTCCACTAGTCTGTGAGCCGTCTTACAACAGCGCACCGCAGGCTATGCGAGTTTCCCTCGAAGCAGGCCCAGGCCCTGTTCCAACATCGTGGCATCAGGCAGGGTTCCGTTCGGTGTCAACTTGTCCACAAGGCCCGGCAGCAAGCCGGCCAGTTGGCCGCTGGCCGCCTCCGGACTGAGACCGGCCTTTCCGGCCAACTGTGTGAGCAAATCGCCACCGAGGCCCTGCTGGATCTGCTGGGCGCTGATCGGAAGGTTCTGGCCGGTGCTGACCCAGGAATTGACGATCTCGCCCAGCCCGTTTTTCTGAAAGTCTTGCACGAGTCCCGCAAGGCCCGAATTGGCTCCCTGTTGGCTCAACATCTGGATGGCTGCCTGGAGCAAGGGATTCTGATTGCTCCCACCGCCGGTCATGGCGCCGACAGCTTGTCCGATCGTATCAAGGATTCCCATGTCGCGATCTCCTGGCCACTGGTTTGATGGTGTTCGACGGTGGGGGCGAAGCCTAGCATGCCTGTTAAGTCTGGGGCAAGGACGAGGAGGGGAGGCCAGCGTGGTTATCGGGAAGGAGCAGGAGGAGTCTCGGTGCGCCTTCCCCAGACTCGCCAGTAAGTGGCGGAGTTGATCGCAAGGGCACCGAGCCCGAGGCAGATCTGAACGGTCCGCGTCAACTCAGGCGGGTAGAGGATGGGGAGGAGGAAGCGGCTGATGAAGTCGGAATCAGTTCCGACCCGATGTACGTCCCCACGTAACCACACTTCCAGATACGTGAGCGGGCAAAACCACCCCCCGAATTCCACGGCCACACCCCAGGCCACGGCAGGGAGATGAAGCCAGGCAAGGAGAGGCCATCGCAGGACGAGGAGACCGCCAAGCACTACGAAAAGCACGAAGCCGAAATGGAGGAGGACGACGAAGTCGGCGAGAAGCCTGTAGAGCATGGAAGGGAGAAGCCTGCCGATTAGGGAGTTTCGGTCATGGACGAAAATGGGGACAAGGCGCCGCCCAAGCAGGGGGACAGTCCCCGGCGGAGCCAGTCCCCATTTTCAGAACAGTCTGAACAACTTGAGAGAGGGATGCAAGAGAGCGCAGGGCTCCGGCGTGTGCCACCGGAGCCCTGCGAAGGCTAACGAAGGACGGCAGTCCGTCCAAAGACCGGATGGGCAGCCATCGTCGTCTGAAGCCTGTGGATCATCTCAGCCGGAGACGAATCCCCATGCCGTGCCAGCAGGGGATACTGTTCCTGGGCCAGGGCGAAGTACGCCGCCTGGCGTTCAACCGGTACCTCCATCAGGACGGCCAGAGAGGCGAGATACTCCCCATGCCCACGGGCCATGTCCTGCGAGAGATTCTCCATCGAATGCGAGGCAAACTGGATGGCCTGCTCGGACTTGCTCAGTTGCCGGCGCTGGCTGCTGGAGATGTCGCCGGAACTGCTGGTCATGTCGAGGGCCCATTCGCAGACATCAGAGGAAACACTGACCCCGAGCATTCTGGAGAAATCCAACCAGGAACTTTCGTTGGTCTCCTTTTGCGGAGCCGACTTGCAGGCCCACACCACGTCTGCAAATCCAAAGAGGAACATTGAGCACATTCCCGCGACGACACTGGTTGAAAGGATTCTGAAAGTGTGTTTGGTCTGGACCATGCTGTCACCTCGTCGGAATTGAAACAGGTGGATGAGCCGTTAAAAACTAAGGAACCGTAAGGCATCGAACTCGTAGCGTATGGTCCCATTGAAACCGTGAATCGTCTGAGTTCCATCTATCGCAATATTGGTATTCCCGGGGCCGGCATTAAAGCGATCGTTCTCGACACCGAACCTGTGGAGGAAATAGTCCAGCCCAACCCGGACCCCCTTGATCCCAGGGATCGGATAACTGGCTCCTGCCTGCGCGTTGAAACCGACGGCGTGATTGATCTCGCTGTTCATCCCGTTCGTCATCGACGTGCGGGCGATGTCCATGCCGATTCCGATGTATGGACGAAAAATGAGGCACGTACACCGGTACATGGCGCTGAGGCTGAAGATATCGTGAACGACAGAAGTGCCGGGGATGTCCACAAAACCTGATGCCGCCCCGCCTTCTATCACACGCCCCGGTTTAATATCGTTCTGTGAATGCAGGTATCCGACTCTGCCCCCCCATCCATTCAGCCACCAGAGAGTCGCATCGAGCCCGCCGGTGAGCGTTTCGGCCTGCTTGAAACCGCTGAGTTCCGTGGCCCCGCCGGATGTTCTGGTTGCGACGTCGCCGAGCGATCCCCAGTTGGTCCCTAGGACCGCACCGACGTCGAGCGTCAGGTCGGTCGGAAGATCGCTGTCCCTTGACAGAATCCGTCCTGGAAAGTGTTGTCTTACATATTCGCGTGACCAAAAACTCGGGGAGGACGTGACGGCCGGCCCCCCCCCGCTCTGCGTCATCGTCTTCGTATCGAGGGTCACTTCGCCGGTCAGTCGCTGGTTTCTGGCTTCGTAGTATGTCCCGTCGGCGGCCAGGACCTGGATGTCATAAGGCTTGTCGGTATCGACCTCAAAGTACGCGGCGACCTTGCGATCCGCGTCTTCCCGAGCCTCTTCGGTTTTCTGGAAGGAACCATCAGTGGCTTTGATGGTCACACTGGCCCGTGGCCCGGCATTGGCGATCGTGACCTTGACGGGCTTCGTCGCCACGGCGTGGGCGTCGAGCGTCAGGATGCCGATGAAGCATCCGGCGATCAGCGTGGCTAGCGAACCTTTTACACTCATGGTCTCCTCCCTGCGTTAGAAATGACCGACATCCCGCGAGTCCCTGCCGGGCGTTCTGTTTCGTGAACCGTCCGGCGAAGTCTCTGCGCGCGGTCGGATCACGGGTCCGTGTCGGCGCCATCCGCCGCAGATTCTACGTAGTACTGTGGGCAGTCTACCACCTTCGTGGCACCTGTCAAATATATTTTCGTTTCGTAGAACCCCTAAGGGGGAGAGAGGAATGGAAACAGCCTGTGTCTTTGGGAAAGTCGGAAAGCAGCAGGGCGTTAGTTCACATCCAGGCTGCCGCGGGCTTCCTTGGTCTTCACGCCGTCTTCAGCGACGAGGCGCACGGTCCAGGTGCCGGTGGCCGTGAGTTCCTTCACCGGGAAGGTGGCCAGCACGCCATCCTTCACGGACTTGCTCTTCTCCTTGGCCACGGTCTTCCATTTCGTCGGGTTCTCGCCCTGGCCGATCTGGATCTCATATTTCTCCAGACGGCTGCCGATTGCGGTACCGGAGACCTGAATCACCGTCTTGCCCTTCAACTCGGCGGCCGCCACCTCGGAGACTTTGGCGGTCAGAAAATAATTGGGATCGGCCTTGAGCGCCTTGGCGGCATTGAGCCGGCCGGCCCCCGACAATTGATCCCAGCCCGGGACCTCCACATCGTCGGCCGATTCGAGGATCATCCGTTCGACCTGCTCGTTGGTCAGATTCGGATGTTTGGCCCAGATGAGGGAGGCGACGGCCGAGACGATCGGGGCGGAGAATGAGGTGCCCGAGGCGCGCATGAACATGGCCTTCGGTCCGACGAAGCTCTCGCCGGCTTTGTAGTCTTTGGCCTGCGAGAGGAGGATGAAATCCGTCCGCCGGGCACGCAAGGAAAGGATCTCCACCCCCGGCGCCGCGATCTTGATGTGCGGGCCCCAGTTTGAAAACCCGGCTCGCTTGTCGTTCATATCGAGCGCCCCGACGGCCAGCACGTGGTCC
>SWDL01000410.1 GCA_005116795.1 Nitrospira sp.
GATGGTCGAGCGGGAACTCCAGGCCCTCGTCCGCCGGCATGTTGAAGGCGAACGCCGGCGTAAAAGGAAAGGCGGACAGGACGTCGAACCGGCCGACCAGGCCGGAGAGATCACCCGGCTCCGGGCGGAGCATGCCGAGGAAGCCAACCGGCGGGTAACGCTCAGCCTGATCCTGGAAGCCATCGCCGACAAGGAGGGCCTCACGGTGACCCAGGAAGACTTGGAAGCCGATATCCGCCGAATGGCCGTCGAGCTCAGGCTCAACATCGAGGATGTGCAGCGGTTGATCCAGGCGGGCGGGCAGGACGCGCTGGATGACCTGCGGGGCCGTATCCTCTCTGAAAAAGCGCTTGATTTTGTCTATCGTCAGGCCATGATTCAGGGATGACCCCACCGCCTGTTCGGGATCGGACCCCCTACCAAAGACCCTCTGCAACTCACGGGAAGTATGATAAGATCAGACGCAGATTGAGTCACGGAGGAAAGGACTGACCGCCATGCTTGTGCCTATTGTGATCGAGCAGACCAATCGAGGTGAGCGGGCCTACGACATCTATTCGCGTCTGCTCAAGGACCGCATCATTTTCTTGGGGGCCCCGATTGATGATGTGTTCGCCAATCTGGTCATCGCGCAGCTTCTTTTTCTGGAAGCGGAAGACCCTGAAAAAGACATCAATTTGTACGTCAATACACCCGGGGGCAGCGTCACCGCCGGCCTGGGAATCTACGACACCATGCAGTACGTCAAGCCGCCGATCAATACGATCTGCCTCGGGCAGGCCGCCAGCATGGGGGCTCTCCTTTTGACGGCCGGGACCAAGGGCAAGCGGTTCGCGTTGCCGAACGCCCGCGTCATGATCCACCAGCCGATGGGCGGCTTCCAGGGGCAGGCGACCGAGATCGACATCCATGCCCGTGAGATCTTGAAGATCCGTGAACGACTCAACGAAATCCTCGTCAAGCACACGGGACAGCCGCTCGAGAAGATCCAGAATGACACCGAGCGTGATTACTTCATGTCGGCCGACGAGGCCAAGCGGTACGGGCTGATCGACGAAGTCATCACGCGCCCGCCGAAGCCGTTCAAGGAAAGCACAAAAGACGGAAACGGGGCCAGAGGGGATGGCAAAGAAGGGGCCTAACTGGGGAGGCGGTATGCCGAAGCAGGAAAAATCCGACCGACATTTGCGTTGTTCCTTCTGCGGAAAGAGCCGCGACGAGGTCCGCAAGCTCATCGCAGGTCCGACGGTCTATATCTGCGACGAGTGCGTCAACCTGTGCAACGACATCATTGCGGAAGACTGGGAAGAGGCCAAAGAGGAGATTTCTTCGAAACTCCGAAAGCCCTCCGAGATCAAACACCACCTGGACCAGTATGTGATCGGACAGGATCGGGCGAAAAAAATCCTCTCCGTCGCCGTCCACAACCACTATAAGCGGATTTCCGCCAATGAGGTCGACGACATCGAGCTCCAGAAGGGGAACATCCTGATCATCGGCCCCACGGGGACCGGGAAGACGCTGCTGGCGCAGACGCTGGCCCGTTACCTCGATGTGCCCTTCACGATCGCCGATGCGACGACGCTCACGGAGGCCGGCTATGTGGGCGAGGATGTCGAAAACATCATCCTCAAGCTGCTGCAAGCCTCCGACTACGACGTGGAGCGGGCCCAGCGCGGCATCGTCTACATCGATGAAATCGACAAGATCAGCCGCAAGAGCGACAGCCCGTCCATCACGCGAGACGTGTCCGGCGAGGGCGTGCAACAGGCCTTGCTGAAACTGATTGAAGGCACCGTCGCCAACGTGCCCCCGCAGGGCGG
>SWDL01000411.1 GCA_005116795.1 Nitrospira sp.
GGAAGTTGTCGGCGAACGGCAGGTCGTCCCGCGGCGGCACCTGCTCGTCGCCGTGACGCAGACGGGCATGCGCGGCCACGATGGTGGGCAACTTGGCCAAGAGCCGGACCCCCGACCAGTAGTTGTTGGTGGGATCACGAACGTTGCGCCCGGGATAGAACATCCCCAGCGCCGCGACGGCGGCCTGCAACGCATCCATCGGATGCCCCTGTTCGGGCAGGCATTTGAGCAGATCGACAAGGCGGAACTTGATCCGTCGATGATGCGTGACGTCCGCCGTGAATTGAGCGATCTCCGTCCGGGACGGCAGGCGTCCGAACAGGAGAAGGTAGCTGGTTTCCAGAAAGGAAGACTTGGCGCACAGATCTTCGACACGAATGCCTCGATACTCAAGCACCCCCTGCTGGCCGTCCACATCACTCACCGTCGATCGCGCAGCGGGCACTCCCGCCAGTCCGGGCATGAAATCATGGGGCATGTCGTATCTCCTTTCGTTCGTTGAGACGCGCAGGGTCAAAATTGCAGGAAGGGGGCGCCTCACCCGTCAAGAAACAGGCGTGAGACGCCTTGCATTGGCCCGGACCCTTCGGCATAATTTCTGATCGAGAGGAGGCCGTATGTCGAAGATCATCGTCTATCAGAAACCCACCTGCTCCACCTGCCGGGAAGCCCTGAAACTGGTGCAGGCCAGCGGCAAGCCCTACGAGACTGTCAACTATTACGAGACGCCCTTCACGAAGGCTCAGCTCACGCGCCTCCTGAAGAAAGCCGGCTTGACAGCTAAGGACATTCTGCGCGCGAAAGAGGACATCTATAAGACACTGGGGCTGGCGAAGACGTCTCGCTCAGAGGATGAGCTGATCGATCTCATGCTGAAACATCCTGATCTCATCCAGCGACCATTGGTGGAAAAAGGTGAGCGGGCCATGCTGGCTCGACCGGCGATGACCATCTCGCAGCTTCTTTGAATGGGGGCATCACGTCCGGCGTTTCATTTCCGCACGAGGGCGGACGCCTGCTACGTTTCCCCGGATCGAGTCAACTTCACCCGCCCGGCCTTCGGGTCGATCGAGAGGCTGACCTTCCCGTCGAGCACCTCCAGGAGCAGGTGGCCGGCAAGTTCGCGCCGCCAGCCCTGCAGCAGCGGAACGTCGGTCGCCTGCCCGGCGCTTCGCATGTCGATGACGGCTTGGAGATCCGCCGCGGTCGCCAACAGCGTCGGCGCAATATTGAGCTCGGCGGCACGCGCTTTCAGCACCGCCTGCAACAGCTCCACCTGACCGATCGATTCCGGTTCGGGCCTTCGCGTTTTGGGCACATCCGGCCATTCCCCCGGCGGGACCGCCAGGCCTCGACGAATGGCCTCCATCATCGCCGCGCCGTTCCGCTCGACCTCTGACCCATTGAGCCCCCGGGTCGACCGGAGCGCTGCCGGCGTTTTCGGAATATGTCGGGCGAGCTGCAAGAGCACCTCATCACGAACGATGCGCCCCCGCGGCACATTGCGCCGCCGGGCTTCCTCATCCCGCCAGGCCACAAGTTCCCGAAGCACGGCGGCGGCCTGCGGCTTCAAGCCCTCCCAGCCCTTGATCTTTTGATAGCGCTGGCGGGGCTCGCGCGACCCGTCGGTCAGCGACCCGGTCAGCCGCGCAAACTCCTCCTGCATCCAGACGTGCCGCCCCATGGACTGCAAACGCTGCACGAGGTGATCATGAACGGGCAGCAGGTAGTGCACGTCCTCGAGGGCGTAGGCTAATTGCTCCTCGGTGAGCGGCCGATAGCTCCAATTGGTCAGCGTATGGGACTTGGCGATTTTGGTTCCCACCACCCGCTCCACCAACTGAGCATACGAAATCTGCGTGCCGTATCCCACCATCGCGGCAGCCATTTGAGTATCGAAGACAGGAGACAAGACCTGCTTGGCGTGGGCATAGACCAGCTCAAGATCCTGCCGACCGGCATGGACCACCTTCTCAATCCGGCCGTCACTGAGGAGCTCCCAGAGGGCATCCAGCGATCCCGTCGCCGGCACATCGATCACCGCCGACAGCTCCGCCGTCGCCACCTGCACGAGTTCCAACCGGGGAACAAAGGTGTCTTCACCGACGAACTCGGTGTCAACAGCCAACCGGGGAGATCTGTGGAGGTGTAGGCAGAGTTCGCCCAGCGCTTGCGGGTCGGTGATATAGCGAATGGGCTGCGTCATCGCGGATCGTGCCTCATTCGGCCGGTGAGAATCCGCCTCTCCCCGCCATCGGGGGGTCCGTATTGGACAGGCTCAGATATTCCTTGAGAAATTGGT
>SWDL01000412.1 GCA_005116795.1 Nitrospira sp.
GTCGGCGTTCACCGCCGAGGAGGGGGCGGCGGTACGGAACTGGGTGGCCGGGGGCGGGTCGCTACTGCTCATCGCCGACCACCCGCCGTTTTCGGGGGCGGCCGAGAACCTGGGGAAGGTCTTCGGGATCCGATTTCACAACGGCGAGGCGGTGAATCCGAAGGACCCCTGGAGCCCACTCGTCTTTCGGCGATCGGATGGAACGATCATCGATCATCCGGTCACGAAGGACGTCGACGAGGTCGCAACGTTCACCGGTTCCTCGTTCCAGCTTGACGCAAACGGCCAGCCGCTTCTGGTGTTTGGCCCGAACTTGTACTCATTTACCCAGCCGTACGACCTGAACCCATTGCCCATCAAGAGCCACCTGCAAGGGGCCGTGCTGCCCTTCGGGGAGGGAAGAGTGGCCGTGTTCGGAGAGGCGGCGATGTTTTCGGCGCAGTTGGCCGGCCCCGGCAAGGAGCCGATGGGGATGAACACTCCGATTGCGAAGCAGAACCCGCAGTTTCTGCTGAATGTGATGCACTGGCTGACAGGGGTGCTGTGAACCCTGAACCGGCCTCATCCGGCGCTCCAGGCGACGGCCATGCCGCCGTGAGAACTTCCTTGTTGTTGGGGCGTTCCCATGCGCCAACCGATACCCATTCAGTCCGATCGTTGATCTTGGTGCCTGTTCGAGGCAGTCCTTCTCCCGTAATTCGGCTGCTATCTTTAATGAATCTGGACGCATGGTCGTCGTTCATTGGAGAGGGTTATGCCACAAGGACAGGGCACGCCGCTCCGGACAAGGCTGCTTATCGGACTCGCCAGCACGGCGGTCTTCGGACTCTGCTCCTTCTTCTTGCCGGCCCCCACGAACCCTGACTACTCGGGCAAGAGCCCCGATCTGACCCGTCGAGAGATTTATCTTGCCATCGACTGGTATGCCGAGCACTACCACCTCGATCCTGCGTTGCTAAAAGCCGTCATCAAGGCTGAGTCCGGGTTCGATCCTGAAGCGACATCGCGAAAGGGGGCGATCGGGCTCATGCAGGTGATGCCGAGCAATGCGGAGCGGCTCAAGGTGGGCGACTTGTATGACC
>SWDL01000413.1 GCA_005116795.1 Nitrospira sp.
GATGGAGCGTCGTCAACGTCAAAGTGCGGGCCCATCGAGCCCGGCAGGTGCTTCGCAAGCTGTTGCTCGATCGCGAGTGAGGGAGGAACGATGACTCAACACACAGACCAACAGCTCAGGAAAGTGGAACGTGCCTTGGCGGAGGCGTATCGCGCGCGTCCGGACCCCGTGTTCGGGGCAGACTGGACCCGACACGTGATGCGAGACATTCGCCGGGAAGATGGGGAGCGTAAACAACCGGTGTGGTCCCTGGGAATCGATCGGCTCGTCTGGCGGGCGGCCTCCATCGGGGTGATGCTGGCCGTGATCTTGGCCGGATCCGCGATGTTTGACACCGGCCAGGACGAGGGCATGGACGCCGCGCCGGCGTCGGATGAGTTGGAATTCGTGGCGTCGCTCATTGAATAGGCGGAGGGAGGCAGGAGGAACGGGTCATGACACAAGGAAAACTGTGGGGAGGACTCATCGTGCTGTTCCTGGCCGGCATGCTGACCGGCATCGTGGGAACGACTTGGTATGACCACCACGAGCGCGAGCGCCAATGGGAGCGGGGCCCGGCGGCAAGACAGGAGCGAATGATGAAGCGCCTGACGCGAGAATTGGAGCTGACGCGAGGGCAACAGAGTCTCATTGAGCCGATTGTCCATCGCGCGCATGTGGAAATCCTGCAATTGCGCTTTCAGCATCAGGCAGACATCGAGGGAATTCTGTCCAAAGCCATGGCTGACCTGAAAATCGAGTTATCCCCCGAACAGGATGCCAAACTGGATGAGCTCTATCTCCAGGCGCAACGACGTTGGGAGACGATGCGCGACTATCTGCAGACCGGCGAGGGCGGGCGCAAGAAGCCGGACTAGGGATTCGCGTTGAGCGGGTTCGCATGATGACGACAGCGCCTCAAGACCTGGAAAAGGATGTCATGCCGGAGTCCATTCAGTTTGCCAGACAGGTGAAACGCTCGTTGATCGGCCTGTTGGTGGTCTGCGCGCTCGCCATCGGCGCCTATGTCGTGGTGACCAAGTGGGGCGAGACGCCGCTCCGCGCAGGGGATCAACGGGGACACGCACAGGCGCGTACGACGCCGGTCGTCACGGCGGTGGCGAAGACGGGCGATATCGGCATCTATCTCAACGGCCTCGGCTCGGTCGTCCCGCTTCATACCGTCACCGTCAAGAGTCGTGTGGACGGACAACTCATGCGCGTGCAGTTTCAAGAGGGCCAGCTCGTGCGCACGGGGGAGCTGTTGGCCGAAATCGATCCGCGTCCCTTCCACGTTCAGTTGACCCAGGCCGAAGGTCAGATGGCGAGAGACCTGGCGCAATTGACGAACGCCAGGCTCGATCTGCAGCGCTACCAAGACCTCTACCAGAAGGGTTTTGTTCCGAAGCAACAGGTGGACACGCAGGACGCGCTGGTGCGGCAGTTTGAAGGCATCGTGAAAGCGGATCAAGGGCAGATCGACAATGCCAAACTGCAGCTCACGTATTCCAGGATTACCGCGCCCATCAACGGGCGGATCGGATTGCGCCTCATGGACCCCGGCAACATGGTGCGCGCGAACGACTCGAACGGGCTCCTCGTCATCACCCAGCTCCAGCCCATCACGGTCGTGTTCACCCTTCCCGAGGACAGTCTGCCGTCCGTGATGGCGAAGCTCAAAGCCGGCGAAACGTTGACGGTCGAGGCCTTCGATCGGGAGCAACAACGCCGGCTCGCCACGGGGTCGTTGCTGACGGTGGACAACCAGATCGATTCGAGCACCGGCACGGTGCGGTTGAAGGCGGTGTTTCCCAATGACGACCACGAACTGTTTCCCAACCAATTCGTGAATGCGCGCCTGCTTCTCGACGTCAAACGCGGCGCGACGCTGGTGCCCTCGGCGGCGATCCAACGGGGCGCGAAGGGCGCCTTTGTCTACGTGGTGAATGAGGACCAGACCGTCGGCGTGCGGCCGATCTCGGTCGGCGTGGCCCACGGAGAGGAGTCGTCGATCGACGCGGGGCTCGCGCCCGAGGAACAGGTCGTGGTGGACGGCACCGAGAAACTCCGCGAAGGCGGCAAAGTGGAGGTCCGGTCGCCGGGAGGTCCGCCGGCGCGCGGCATTGACGCGCCGCCCGCCGGCGCCGAACCGCTGCGAAGAGGGAAACGGACGTGAACCCCTCCCGTCTATTCATCCTGCGGCCGGTGGCAACGATCCTCACCATGGTCGCCATCCTGCTCGCAGGCGCCATCGCTTACCGCCAGTTGCCGGTCTCCGCCCTGCCGCAAGTCGATTATCCGACCATCCAGGTGCTGACCTTCTATCCGGGCGCGAGTCCGGACGTGATGGCGTCTTCCGTCACCGCGCCGCTTGAGCGTCAGTTCGGACAGATGCCCGGGTTGAATCAGATGACCTCCGCCAGTTCGGGCGGCAGCTCGGTCATCACGCTGCAGTTCAGTCTGGAGATCAGTCTGGATGTGGCCGAGCAGGAGGTGCAGGCCGCCATCAACGCGGCCACCACGTTCCTGCCGCGCGACCTCCCGACCCCGCCCGTCTACAGCAAGGTGAACCCGGCTGATGCGCCGATCCTGACCCTGGCCTTGACCTCCAAGACCTTCCCCCTGCCCCAGGTGGAAGATCTGGCGGAGACCAGGTTCGCGCAAAAAATTTC
>SWDL01000393.1:0-14259 GCA_005116795.1 Nitrospira sp.
CTCCGTCTTCTACAGGAGAGAGTACGGACTCTCTTGTAGAAGCGCAAGGGGAGCGCTCAGTCCGCGCTGTCGGGAGCTCCCCCGGCGCGGGCCACCTGGTCCGCTTTCACCTTCCCCGGGTCGAACCGCTTCGCGGCTCCGAGCATCTTCGCCACCGTGTCGTCGAAGTCCGCCTTCTGGCCCCGCTTGAGGGTGAAGCGGAGCGGGTTGATGCGGGCCAGGACGAACGCCTTGAGGTAGGGACTCTCGAAGCCCCGGCTCTTGAGCCCCTGCACCGCCTCCGCCACCGCGGCGTCGAGCTCCAGCAGCTGATCGGCCCGCTCCCGCCGGCTGGCGAGGGCGGTGGACAGCTTCGAGGCCATGAACGCTTCGCAGCGCTTGAGCACCGGATGGTACGCGCCGCCGGAGAAGCGGCCGTTCTTCTGGTAGCAGCAACCCAGGGTGAGCAGCGACGGCTCCTCGAACTCGGTCTCGTAGCTCCGCTCCGGGCGGTCGTCGAGCTGGACCAGCGCGTCGGCCAGCCGGATCACCTCCAGCGCCCGCTCGCGCACGTTGTGCGCCTTCTCGCAATTGAGCACCAGGATGCGGTGCGCCACCTCCGGCTCCGGCACCACCAGCGCCATCAGGGTTCGCGCCCCGAGCCGTCGCATCGCCGCCAGCCGGTGGTTGCCGTTAGGCGTCCAGTACACTCCCTCGGCGTTCCGCACCGCGATCACCGGGTCCATGAAGCGGCCCAGCTTCTGCATGGCGTCGGCCAGCCGCACGACATGCGGGTCGGAGAGATCCCGCTGATACGGCGTGGGCGCGACCTTCTCCACCGGCAGCGCCGCCAGCAGCTGCCACTGGCCCCCCAAGGGCTCGCGATAGCCTCCGACCACCGCGCCGCCATCGGCCTCGATGGCCTCGGCCAGGGAGCGGAGCGCGGCCGTCATCTCCGCCGGCACCGCCTGTTTCGGAGTGAGTCCGCGCGGTTCGGCCGCCGCCTTGGCGCGCTTGCGGGTGGTCTTCTTCCTGGGAGCGTCGGGCATGGGCTGGGGGATTGGGGGAAACGGGAAACGGGAGACGTGAAACGGAGGATAAGGTGGTGCGCGGAGCGGGAGATGGCCAGAGGGCAGGTTGAGCGGAGCCGGACGTCGTGTTTACGTACCCGCATGCCCTCCTGCACCCTCTTCGACACCGCCATCGGTCGCTGCGGTTTGATCTGGAACGACCGCGGGCTGGCCGGCGTGCAGCTACCGGAAGGAGAGGAGGCTGCCACCCGGGCCCGCATGGGGCGGCGCTGGCCCGGCGTGGCACCGGCGCACCCGCCGGTCGAGCTGCTGGCGGCCATCCGGGATATCACCGCGCTCCTGGCCGGAGAGCAGTGCGATCTCCGCGGCATCGTGCTCGACGAGACTGGCGTCCCGCCGTTTCATCGCCGAGTGTACGGGATCGCGCGCGCTATCCCGCCGGGCTCGACCCTCACCTACGGCGAGATTGCGACCCGCCTGGGAGACCCCGGCTCGGCCCGCGCCGTCGGCCAGGCGCTGGGGCAGAATCCGTGGCCCCTCGTGGTGCCTTGCCATCGGGTGCTCGCGGCGGGCGGGAAGCTGGGGGGATTCTCGGCGGTGGGCGGTGCGGAGTTCAAGCGCCGGCTGCTGCTGATCGAGGGCGCACCGCTCGCCGCGGAGCTGTCGCTGTTCGACGACTGAACCCTCAGCCCCCCGCCTTCCCTAGGACGATCCGAAATCGCCTGACTGTCGGCACTCCAGTCTCAGTTACCCCGATCACGTACAGTGCATCGCCAGCCCACGTGGCATAACCGGCCTCGATGCCAAGCTGGGCCGGGGCGCGCACCGGACCGAGGTAGCGTCCCCCCGCATCGAAGACGTCGAAGCTGGTGTGGAGGGTATCCTCCCCCGGGTCGGTGACCACCCAGAGGTTGCCCTCGGCATCAACGCCCAGGTCGGTGAAGGCCGGCGCGGTGGATGGCACATCGCCCAACTTGAGCTGTCGGGCCATGTCGCTCGAGTCAACTCCGCCCATGTTCCTGCCATTCCTGGACAGGAAGGCCAGGTAGCGATCGACCGGCAGGCGGGCTTTCGTGACAGCCAACTTGGTCTGCTCCAGCACATCGAGGACGAAGCTTCCGTGCAGCGTCGCCGCTTCGTCGGGGGTCAGCGGCGGGCACAGCCGTGTTTTAACCTCTCCAGGGATGGGCGCCTTGGCGAAGATGACCAGGGCGCTCTCCGAACGCGGAACGTTGAATGCGGAACGCTGAACAGGGGAGCCGCGAGGGGCTTCTGAGTTCCGATTGTTCATCGTTCAGCACTCACCGTTCATCGCGGTACAGCGCCTTGAGCCGAACCGGACTGACCCCGATCCAATACAGGAAGCGAAGGGTCCACATCAAGAGGATCGTGCGGATGGGCCCAGCGGCTTCCCATCGTCGGAACGAGGACGTCACCTGGGCTCGGAGCGCGGCGATCCGGCCCTGACGCTTGAGGCGCTTCGTCAAGTCGATGTCTTCCATGAGCGGCACGTCGGCGAATCCCCCCAGGGCGTCGAACGTCGACCGCCGCACGAAGAGGGCCTGGTCGCCGGTGGCGATGCCCGTCAGGCGCGAGCGCAAGTTGATCATCCGGCTGATGAGCCAACCCGGACCGGCGTCTCGCTCAAACCGCACGTCGAAGCGTCCTCCGAGACATCCGGCCTCTGCCAAGGCCGATTCAATCTCTGTGCGGGCATTCGTCGGCAACAGGGTGTCGGCATGGAGAAACAACAGCACATCACCGGTGGCTGCGCGGGCGCCGACGTTCATCTGGCGAGCGCGTCCGGGTGGGGAAATAAGAACAGCGACGAGCGACGAGCGACGAGTGACGAGTGACGTTCCTCCGCCGGCGTTCGGCGGGTCAGTGTCCAACCTCGATCCTCCAACATCCAACCTCTCCGTGATGTTCTGAGTCCCATCGGAACTGCCGCCGTCGACGACAAGGATCTCGTCAAAGCCCAGAGGGAGAGTCTGTGCGAGGGTGACCGGCAGGGTCCGCTCTTCGTTCAGCGTGGGGATGATCACCGAGATGCGCATCGCCTGGGGAAGGCTAAGGTTGAGGTTGAGGGGAAGAAGGGCGATCGGGAGAACGATCTCTTCTCAACCTTAACCTTAACGTTTAGTTTTTTCGTCTGGGGTTGCGGTTGTGAACATGAAGAACATGACCATCGCGACGGTGGCCCAGAAGATCACCTGCTTGTGCCAGAAGTGCATCTCGCCATAGTGGAAGAAGCCCAGTGCGAAGGTGATGGCGACAATCATCACGGAATATCGCACGGTCGTGTTGACGATAGTGGCATGAGCCCAGATCGTCATGCCGGCAAAATAGAGCAGGGCTGGGGTCACTCCGGCCAACTCGAACCCGCCGCTGATGGAGAGCAGGATGGTCAGGAAGCCGACGAACATCATGGCCGTCCCAACAATCATCTCCGCGATCCGGAGGTACCGATCGTCGCTGCCGGCATCCCGGTCCTCCGAGGAGGGGGCATGCGAGGGGCGCGGAGATTCTTCTGGTGGTTCAGTGGACATCCTCAGGCCTTGAAATGCTTGCTCAGGGTCAGCCCCTGTCGCTGATAGGAGGAGCCCAAGCCCGCGCCGTACAGCACGCTCGGGGCCTTGAGCATCCGATCATACACGACTTTGAAAAAAGTCTGCCCATCCTGGATGAGAAAGGGCACGTCATGGGGGCGGACTTCCAGCACCGCCTGCGTCCCGGCGATCTCCCCGTGTCCGAAGCCGAAGCCGGGGTCGAAGAATCCGGCGTAGTGGGTGCGCAACTCGCCGCAGGCGGCTTCATAGGCGACCATCTCTGCGGCATGGCCCGGCGGGACGCAGAGCCGCTCTTTGGAGGCCAGGATGTAAAACTCCTCCGGCTCCAGCAGCAGGCCGCCGTTGCGGTGGCGGCGGATGGGTTCCCAGAAATCCAGCGCGGCATAGTAGCCGACTTTAGACAGGTCGATCACGTGACTGTTTTTCTTCGCGCGGTACCCGATGATCGACTCCGGGCCACGATCGGACCCTTGCAGGTCCACCCGGAGAAAAAGCCCCTGGTTCGTGCGAAGATCGCGACTGGCGATCGAGCGCGGCCGCGCCTCATGGTGGTAGAGGAGGGGCGTGGCCTTGTGCATGGCACGGAGATCGGCATCCCCGACGGTCGCTGTGCCCTGGATGAGCCGGAGCTGATTGAGCGACTGGCCGGTCCGGACCTTGATGGCGAAAGACCGGGGGACGACTTCGAGGTACAGCGGGCCTTCATAGCCGGGACGGATATCGTCGAAGCCGGCGTTCCAATCCGTGATGACGCGGGTAAAGACATCCAGGCGGCCCGTGGTGCTCTTCGGGTTGGCCCGGGCCCGTAGGGAGTGAGGCAACCGTAGCCGTTCCAGGAGCGGAACCAGATAGACGTGGCCCTTTTCGAGAATCGCGCCGTCCCGCAGGTCCATCTCGTACATCACCAGGTCCGACTGGTAGAAGTCGAGGACATTCAGCTTGCTGGCGATGTCGGAACGCTCGGGCAGAAAGCTACTGAGTAGGCGGTAAGCTTTGGTCCCGAGCCTCAAGTCCAGGCTGGCCGGCTGAATCTGGCGGGACTCGATGGAATTCCCCGATGTGATCACGCCGCGATCAAGCAGGCGCTTCAAATCTTGGTAGGGGAGAATGCCACCCTTCGTTCCCGTCCGCGTGCTCACAGATCCTCGTAGCCTCCGTCCCCGCAACTATCCGCGGCCCGCCGGGCGCCGACCATCGGGAGCTCTCGCCGTCCGCCGTTGTCCGGCTGGGGGTAGCGAAAGGTCTTGTTCTCGTAGTTCCTCAAGATGGCCCCATCTTCGTCCAGATGCACCAGATACTCCGGAGGGAGAATGGGAATCTTGCCGCCGCCGCCCGGCGCATCGATCACGAAGTGCGGGACCGCCATGCCGCTGGTGTGACCCTGCAGGGCGCGGATGATCTCCATGCCGGTTTCCACCGTCGTGCGGAAGTGGTTCGTCCCCTTCGTGAGGTCGGCCTGATAGAGGTAATAGGGCTTCACGCGGGCCAGCAACAACTGGTGCATCAGCCGCTTCATGATCTCGGGATCGTCGTTCACACCCCTCAACAGCACGGTCTGGGCTCCAAGCGGCACGCCGGCGTCCGCCAGCATCCCGCAGGCCGCCTTCACCTCCGGCGTCAGCTCATCCGGGTGATTGAAGTGCAGGTTCATGTAGATCGGATGATACTGTTTGACGATCTCACAGAGTTGAGGCGTGATCCGCTGAGGCAACGAACCCGGCACGCGGGACCCGATGCGGATGAGCTCCAAATGCGGAATGCTGCGCAGCGCCTTGAGCACCCGCTCCAGCAAGTGATCCGGCAGCAGCAGCGGATCGCCGCCGGAGAGAATCACGTCGCGCACTTCTGTGTGTTCACGGAGATACGCGATGGCCCGATCCAGCTCGCCCTTCTTCAGAAAGCCCGGCTTGCCGACCAGTCGTTTTCTCGTGCAGAACCGGCAATAGATTGGGCACTGGTTGGTGACCATCAAGAGCACTCGGTCCGGATACCGATGGACCAGGTGCGGAACCGGGCTCATGAGGTCCTCTTCGAGCGGATCGTCCTCCGCTTCGAAGTCCTCCATCTCAGCCGGGTCCGGGACGACCTGCTTCCAGATGGCATCGCCCTTCGCTTTGATGGTCGCGAGCACCGTCGGCGTAATCCGCATAGGATAATCGCCGACAATCTCTTCAATGTCTTTCGGGTCGACGCCCAGATGGGCGGCCAGGTCCTTGGGCTTCACGACACTCTGGGCGAGCGCCTTCTTCCAGTCGTCCATCGTTGTCTCCTCAATCACGCGAGGTCATTCTACAGGGCGCATGATGGGAAGTTGCCCCCGTCGTCGGCCGCCCCCGGTGTCCGGTCGAGCGGGCCGAACTGTTCGTCCAAGTATCGCACGATGTCCCACGTCTCCGTCAGCACCGTCTCCCCGTCTTTCAACACCGGCACATAGTACTGCCCGGAGACTTCATAGACCTGTGTGCGCATCGGTCGCGCGTCGGGCACCGTCACGGTCTCGTACGGCATGCCGAGTTCCGCGAGCTTCCGTCGCACGACTTCGCACTCGGGACACCAGGAGACGTGGTAGAGGGTTAAAGCCATGATCAGGCGTAATGGGTGATAGGTGAGGGGTAATGGGTAAGAAATGGACTCATGATCACGCACTCATGACGCATCACGGTTGCGCGATCGCGCACGGCGCCATGATGGCATCTTTCATTCCGTGAATCACCTTCTTCTCGAGCGAGCAGACGGTGGCGAGGATGCCCGCGAGCCGGGCCCGGCCCTCGACGACGAAATAATAGGGGGACAGCCGGGCCCGCCCGGCCATGGGAACGACGGCCTCGCTGCGGTCATCATAATACGACAGGGTGAACTGCCTGCCTTTATGAAACTCCTGCACCACGTGAGGCGTCGTCGAAAATGAGTCGAGCGCGCGGTCCAGCGCGGCCGCCCATTCCGGTTGCGGGAGGTCATGGCCGATGGAGACGCCGCGGCTCCCCCAGGCCAGTTCCGAGAAGCCCGAGGGCTTGATGACGAGTCGGCGCTCTTTCTGCCCCGCGTGCGCCAGCTCGCGCCAGTCCGACACAGCCCGCCCGGCCAACGTGAGCCTGGGGATCACCGCCGACGGCGGGATGGGGCGCGGGTCCAGAATCCAGGTCTGCGGGAAGAGGCGGGACAGGATGTCGGATCGTTCCTCGCCGAGCTGGTTCACCCAGAAGGGCCGCAAGGCTGGATGATGCCACAAGGCAAAGGCCAGTTTTTCCTCCAGCGGCGGCTTGAAGGGCGGCGTCACGCGCACTCGATCTTTCTTCGCGCTGTACATGATGAGTTCGGCCTTCGGGACGTTGGGCAGATCGAACAATTCGAAGAACCGGTACACCAGCGAGATGCGCCGCGCGCCCTGGGGGCCGTCGAGCCAGAGGCCGTCTTCGGTAAACCGCAGGTCGAGAGGATCGACGCAGGCCGCCTCCATCCCAAGGTCCCGCAAGCGGTCGGCGACCCAGGTCATCTCGGGTCGATAGTCCTTCGCCTCTTCAGACACGACGATGGCGACGCCCCCAGGCGTCCTGGCCATCTGTTCCCTGACCATCGCCTCGAATCCCGCCACCATGCCGTCAGGGCCACCGACGATGGCATGAGGCGTGAAGCGTGAAGCGTGAAGCGTCTGAGGTGCGGCTTCTTGCTGGTCCGATCGACCATTGACCATCGACCATTGGCCATACGCCCTTCCGAGGGCGGCCGTGAGCCCGATGCCGCCGGGCACGGAATCGAGTTCCGTGATCACCATCCCGTCGGCCGTCGGGATCATATCCGGCCGGATGACGGCGGGAAGTTGGTCGCGCCAGCGTTTCATCCGGCTGTAGGTGATCAGCGACTCCGGCTTCCCCTGATCGAGATAGGCTGCCACCCAGGCCGGTTGCGCGCCACGGACGCTGTCCAGATAGAGCTGATTGAAGGCCCGGTAGAAGGCCAGGAGATGGTCGCCGAGTCTCTCGATGGAGGCGAGATCTTCGGCTGAGATTAGGAACGGCTCAGGCGCCAGGCGCCAGCGCGTACCCGTGGTGGCCTCGGCCAACTCGGCATAGAGGCCGTCGCGGATCAGGGCGTTACGAATCGCGACGCACCGCGCCGAGGCCGTATCCAACTCCCTGTGTTGAGAGAGAACCCGCGCAATGGACAAGGTAGAGACTCAGCGGGAGACGAGCCGCTTGCATCGGACGACGTGCATGGGAGGAATCGTATCACGGGAGGTCCGAGTCGTACAAGGCAACGGGGAGGTGCGAACCCGGTTACGCCTGGTACACGGCCACGCGATTCTTGCCGGCGGCCTTGGCCAGGTAGGCGGCCTGATCCGCGGCGGTGATGAGGTCGGACGGCGTGGTCACGTGTCTGGGGAATGAGGCCACCCCGATGCTACAAGAAAGGCGGATGCCCAACGAGCCCAGATGCGCGCACTCTGTCTGGTGCGCGACAGTCATCATCCGCTGTCGTACCCGATCGGCGATCACCAGCGCGCCTTCCAGCGGTGTATCGGGGAGCAGGACCACGAATTCTTCCCCGCCGTAGCGGGCGGCCAGATCGCTGCTCCGAAGGAGCGGAGGGTCTGACACCGTCCCCTGCGTCGAGGCCAGCAGGCGCCCGACGGCCTGCAAGACCTGGTCGCCGACCCCGTGGCCGAACCCGTCGTTGACCAGCTTGAAATCGTCGAGATCGAGGAACATCACGGACAGTGGATTGCTGGTCCGTTTGGCCTGCGCAAAGGTGCGGGTCAGGGTTTCGCAGAAATAGGAATGATTGTAGAGGCCGGTCAGGCCGTCTCGAATGGAGCGTTCTTGAAGTTGGCGGTTGTGCTGAAGGAGCTGCTGATTGATGTCCTCCAACTGCCGGTTGAGGACCTGCATCTGCTGCTGTTGTTTCTTGGTGTCCGTAATATCGGTGATGGTTTCGACGATGGAAATTTCCCCGTCGGCGGTTTCCGCCTTCGACCACTGGAAGAGCAGATAGTCGCCGTTGGGCAGCGGGACTTCCGCCGACGCGCTGCGCCCGGTCTCGGCCGTCTCCCACATGCGGCAGAACGAGCAGGGCGTGGTCGATCCGCTGATCTTCTCGTAACACTTGGCGCTCGGTCTGGCGCCGAACCGAGCCACCGCGGACAGATTCTCGTACTGAATCTCAAAGCGGGCAGGATTGATCAGCGTGACGACGATGGGTTGCGCGTTGAGCAGACTCTGGGCGTCATACTGTCTGCCGGTGGTGTGCGAGTCGCCCGCCATGTCCGCTGTCCTCATTCAGGCTATGAACGGCGGTAGTATGGCGCGGATCACCCGCTCAGGGAAGAAGACCCGCCTCTGTGGAATGGCAGACCCGGCGGAGCAGCCGTAGAGTGACCAAGGGGGGAGCCGGGCGCGTAACAGCGAGTCACCCCGCTCTTCTTAAGATCACTATACCGTCTTACCAAGGAGGCCCTATGAGAGTGTCTCATACGCAGACGTTTGTCGGTGCGGGCTTGCTCGCGATCTCGTGCCTGATCGCCCCATCTTGGAGTCAGGCTGCCCCCTTTTCAGCGAACGAGTCCATCAATGACATCGGTTTCAACCTGAGCAGCCGTGATTTGCAGCGCACTCGCACCGATTCAGCCGGGACGACGGTTCTCGGCACCGATGCGACCATCATCAGCCAGAACAACATCAGTGCTGGCTTCGGTCTCAACGGCACGGGTCCAGATACTTACCAGCACAATCTGACCTGGACTTTCCCGGCCGCGGCAACCATCCTCACCGCCTCCCTGAATATTGACGCGTTCGGAGTCAATGGAGAAGGTTTCTTGGGCCTCACGAAGAATGATTCGGTGTATGCCGACGGCAACCTCCTCGGGAACCTCAACATCGGCACCATCTTCACGTTGGGCTTTTCCTCGACGACCTTTGCGATCAACCCGCTGTGGCTGGCAGACAGTCTGTTGAACATCACCATCAACCACAGTTCTGGCGACAACTTTTCGGTCTATGGATCAAATCTGGCCATCACCTACAACAGCGCTGGCATTGCGGGCGGCGCGGTGCCCGAGCCTTCCTCGATCCTCTTGATGGGCTCCGGGCTCGCCGGTCTCGGTCTCTGGGGCCGCCGAAAGATGGCCCTGGCGACGACGAAGTAATCTGTCTTACGCATCATGCGGCTAGGAGCCTCACGGTTCCTGACTACATGCTGTGTCAGAGCCGGCATGAACCGGCTCTGACACAGCAGAAGCTTCGCCCTCTCCCACTCTCTCCCCCAAGCACGAGATCGGACTGAGCCCTTCGCATGTGCAGCGTATCTTTACGCAGGAGTCTGCCTTTCTCCCAAAGCCTATCAAGACGCCAAGCGGATCGAGCGGGTGAACACCTCGCTGAAACGAGGTTTTACCATAAAATTAAGGGCCACCGACGACGCTGGCTTTGGCTTCAGCAGCCGGTTGTATGAACGCGCGCCGTCGAGTCTCGGCCCGGCCCCTCCGTCTTTCGATCTGCTGGAATGGGGATAACTCTTCGCTATACGAGAGTACCCCAAAGCCCTACTCCGCCGAGACGCGAAGGGGCTGGCCGCACAAGTCCGGACGTCTTCCACTGTCTCGATGGGAGCGCCGAGGTCAATCGCCTCACACTGATCAATTCACTCCCATCTGCGACCTACCCAAACAGTGCCCCTTCCCATCGCACGTGAGGAATGCACCCCTATGTTCCTCCTCTTCTTGATCCAGCCCAGGTCTTGAAACGCCGTTGAAGTGCCTGGCGTACGGCCTCAGGAGGAGGTACTTGTTGGAGATCCCCGAGTCGCTGAACCGTCTCCTTCATCTGCCTCAAGTAATTCCGGCAGCCCCGGCAGACGCCGAGATGGAGCCGGCATTGAGCCCAGCGCCAGAACGTCAGTGACGCTTCGAGATAGTCCGTCACCCGTTCGACGAACTCTTTACAGGTGAGGTGTCCCCCAACTGTGTCGGCAAGATCGCGTTCAATATATTCGCGGTCCATCGGTGGGCTCTGGGTTGTCAGTTGCCAGTACTCAGCTTTGAGACCCTCAACTATAGGCCATCAGCCATACGCTCGTTATTTGGCGATGGTAATCGCCGGGGTCGGAAATCTGGTCAGATCCGTCACCGTCATTTGGAACAGATTCGAGAGCACGGCAAAGGCCTCCTGGTTCCAGCTCGGCACCATCTCCTGACTCAACGGATACTTGCGAATCGAATAGTGCCGGTTGTCGAACTGCACGGAGAACTCATAGTCATCCGGCTTGGAGGCCGACTCTTCGATTTCGAGGGTCCTCGCCGGATTCCGCACGACGGTCTTGGTTCTGGGGTCAGGGACCACCGCCATTTCCTGCTCTTCCTCAATGCCTTCGGCGACAAACCCGATGATCGCATTCATGCTGCGCAGCAAGAGTGACCCATGCAGGGGATAGTCGGGGCCACAGAAAAGGGGACAGCCACAGAAAAGGGGAACCACAGAAAAGGGGACATTCAACATTTCTAGGTTAACGCTGCGCATTCGTACCCAGCGGAATGATCAGCAAGCTGCTTTGAAAAGTAGAATGTCCCCTTTAATCCCATCCGCTCGAACCAGGTCTGGGCGGCGGATATCACCTACATTCCGATGCGCCGGGGCTTTGTGTACCTGTGTGCGGTCATGGATTGGGCCAGTCGCCGGGTGCTGGCGTGGCGGCTGTCCAACACGCTGACGACCGACTTCTGTCTCGAGGCCGTTCAGGAGGCGATCACCCAGGCGGGCGTCCCGGCGATCTTCAACACCGATCCAGGCTGCCAGTTCACCAGCCTGGAATTCACCGGGTTGCTGAAAGACCACGGCATCCAGATCAGCATGGACGGGAGAGGCTGCTGGCGCGACAACGTGTTCGTGGAACGACTCTGGAAGAGCATCAAATACGAGGCGGTGTATCTGCATGCCTACGAGACCGTCGGCGCTGCCCAGCAGGGCTTGGAGCGCTACCTGACGTTCTACAACCAGACCAGGCCGCATCGGGCGCTTGACGGCCATACACCCAATGGAGTGTACTTTGACAGCCTGCCGACACGGCGCACCGCCGCGTCGGCAGATCACCGCGAGGCGCCACTTAAGGAAGAGCACATTCTGTCCAAACAACCGGGGCCACCACTCCCAAAGAAGCAGGCCAACGGATCAGCGTCGATTTCTCGCAGCAGATCGTTGATGCGTTCGCTCGATGACACCCTGGGTATTCATACCATTTCAGATCGGCCCGTCGCCAGTAGAGCCGCCACTTGTTGGCCGACCGGATGAACTTGCGCTTGGCGACCGGAGATTCGATCCACTCCTTCGGGTTATCCCACTTAGGTCGCCGCTCGAAAATCACGACCTCATGGCTGAACTAAAGGGGACATTCTACTTTTCAAGCGAGCCTACTGAGCATTCTTCTGGGTAAGAATTCGCCGCGTTGACCTTGAAAAGTTGAATGTCCCCTTTTCTCAAATCCCCTTTTCTCAAAACGAGTCGAGCGGTCATTCCAGAAAGCCCTGTCGAAAATCCCAGCCGACTATCAAGAGGCCATTGTCAGAGCCGTCAAATCGTTGGCGGTCAATCCGAGGCCTGAAGGCAAACGGGCCAAGAAACTCACCGGCCAGCTCTTTGTGTCGCAGTTCATAGCTCAATATCGCTTTCGGATCGGCCCCTACCGCGTGCTCTACGATATCGATGACCCACGTAAGCGAGTCGTGCTCCTGAAACTCGCCAAGCGGGACGAGCAAATCTACCACTGACGCCGCGCGCCGAGATACGGGAAGTGCTCCATGGGGTCTCCGATGTTTGAGCTCTACTAGGCATCTTGAGTGCGATCGACTATAATGGACCTGTGCTTAGCTTCATCCCTATGAAGAGGGGCGGGGGCCTATGACGACGAGAAGTTATACGGCGATTGTCGAGAAGGAAGGGAAGGGCTATGCTGCCCTCTGTCCAGAACTCGATGTCGCCAGCCAAGGCGACACGGTTGAATCAGCTACCGCCAACTTGAAAGAAGCCGTCGAATTGTTTCTGGAATGCGCCGATCCTGCTGAAGTCGAGCGACGGCTCCACACACAGGTCTTTGTCACCCGCTTTGATGCGGCGCATGGGTAAGCTCCGCATCCTCTCTGGAAGAGAAGTCTGCCGCATTCTCGAACAACACGGCTTCCAGATGGTCCGACAACGTGGCAGTCATGTTGTCATGCAACGGCGAACCGATTCCGGGACCATCACAGTGCCTGTTCCGGATCATGGAGAAATCAGAATCGGAACACTCCAGTCCATCATTCGTCAGAGCGGCGTCGTCCGCAGTGCCTTCGAGACATAGGCGTACTTGCGGTAACCACAGCTGATCTATGACGTTTCGCGAATGACGACGTAAAGGCCGGACCACCGCGCGCCGCGAAACGGGCCCAATCCGCCTTCACTCTTCGAATAAGTAGCCTGGACTTCCCGGCTTTCACGTACACCTTTGGGTGGTCGTTAGAACAAGGGGAGGACCAATGGGCAATCGGCGCAGATCGCAGGGTATCCGAGTTACGTACGCTTTCATCAAGGGCCTCGTCGTGAGTTTATTACGGCAGTCATGTGCCGTCTCCTCGACGTTTTGCGCAGCGGGTTCTATGAATCGATCGAGCGTTGGAGGATCAGCGGGGGCTCGATCTGATCCGCGCGGCCTATACGGCGAGCCATGGCGTCTACGGTGCCCCGAGTATCTTTCTCGATTTGCGAGAAGCGGGCGAGACCTGTCGCACGCATCGTGTCGCTCGGATTATGCGGGCCAATAACATGAACGCACGCCACGGCTACCGAGCCCCTCGGTATGCCAGAGGCCACACATCACTCCTGACGCCCAATACGCTGCAACGAGGTTTTACCGTCCAACGACCGAACACAGCCTGGGTCACCGACATCACGTACGTGCGCACATGGGAAGGCTGGCTGTATCTTGCCGTTGTGATTGATCTCTACTCACGCCGAATTGTCGGCTGGTCAACAAAACCCACGATGGCCCAAGAACTCGTGCTGGACGCGATCCTCATGGCCGTGCGGCGACGCAAGCCGAAGAACGCACGGGATTCATTCAGATCAAGGAGCGCAATGTGGCAGCGATGCGCGGCAGCGCTTCTGCCATGCGCATCATCGTGAGCCCAGTATGAGCCGGCGTGGAAACTGCTGGGAGAACAATGTCCCCTTTTCTCCCCCTGAATAATTCACGCCCCATCGTTACCGAGCTACCCGGTAGCGACAATGGCTTGCTCTGCTTCCTGCGGCAGTTGAAGGCGAACAAAATAGGAGGCCGGGTAGAGATAATCTTCGCCGGATTCGTCGATCACGCGAACGTATCCGTCTTGCTCCGCTTTCTCATCGGGAAGCACATAGTATACCTTGCGCTTTTGAAGGTCATCGCAATCACCGTTCCTCACGCACAGGGCAAATTTACGGGCTGCCTGTTTTCGACGCATGTTATTCCCTCAGTCCGGGAATCGCTTGATCTTCATCCTCTTTCGGCCGATTCCGTGCGCCTCATACCGATGAATTTCAGCCGCTCTGGTGGTTCCACTTGCCAACCTCACCCGTGCTTTTCCTTTGAGCTTTCTCCAACGCCCCGGGCCAAACTTGCGCCGGAGTCGCATGATGTCCCTGATTCGGCCACCTATGGCTATCGTTTCGATTCCCTCAATC
>SWDL01000393.1:14359-16988 GCA_005116795.1 Nitrospira sp.
TACACTGACCACAGACTTCTGTCTCGACGCCGTGCGGGAGGCGATCACGCAGTATGGCTGCCCCGAGATCTTCAACACCGACCAAGGATGTCAGTTCACCAGCCAGGAGTTCACGGGGCTCTTGAAAGACCAGGGGATTCAGATCAGCATGGACGGCAAAGGCTGCTGGCGGGACAACGTGTTTGTCGAGCGGCTGTGGAAAAGTATCAAATACGAGGAGGTCTATCTGCATGCGTATGAGACCGTCAGTGCCGCCCACCAGGGCGTGGAGCGCTATCTGATGTTCTACAATCAGACCCGGCCGCATCAGGCGCTTGACGGCCAGACGCCTGACCAAGTGTACGATGATAATCTGACGACACGGCAAACCGCCGCGTAGTCAGCAATCCGCCAGGCGCCACTTAAGGAAGGGGCTAGGCTGTCCAACCAACCGGGGCCACCTCTAACGCAGGGGCTTGCGGGTCCCGTGGAAGATGGTCCCGGCTGTTGCCGATGCTTGGTGACCGCACTCCACGCAATGCATCCTGGCTTTCTCGGTCAGCCACGCCTTGGGGGACAAACATCGGGGGCAGCGGAACCCCTCCGCCCACCGCAGACCAACGACGTACTGCCGACAGGCATCCTCGGTTGCGAAGCGGCGGTCGAACTCAGACAGCGTACGGGGATAATCCGCATCAACCACGCTGACATACTACTGGATGGGGTAACTTGACTCAAGCAGATATGCCTTAGATAGCAAGTTAACTTGTCCGGTTTATGGAGCACATGATCTGTCCGGTTCTTCTTTGCACCTGTTTCAGCCGCGCGCCGAAATGATTTCGCGCACCGTTGGCCTAGGATGAACGATCGGCGGGACGTGCGACCCGTGGGTCGGGCCTGGATGGGCTCGTCCGGTCTCGATCAGCCGGCCATCTGCGTGGTACCGCGCCAGACACCGGGGACCATGGAACACGGCCAGCGTGCCCTCCGGATACTCGTGGACCCGGACCGTGACCTTCACATAATGGAAGCGGTGCGGGTCCTGTAGGATCTGCAGGCTCACGCCCTGAGTCCCGCACCGTGTTGTCCTTCGCGACGACGCGCTCCTCCTGCACACAGAGAATCTCGGCCAGGGATGTGCCCACCCACGGGATGAAGGCGGTGCCGGCTTCAGGAGCGGGCACCGCAAAGCGCTGATTGTAGGCTGGCAGGAAGTGTGCGGTCAGATACCGGTTGGCCGCCGCCATCTCGGTGATCCCGGCGAGCGCCCACTCTTTGGGCAGGCGATCTTGCAGGGTGCGGAAGGCGCGCTCCGACCGGCCCCGCGCCTCCGGGGAGTACGCCGGAATGAGGGTGATCCCCACTTGCCGTAACGCGCGATGCACCTGCGTCAGCCGGGTCTTGTCCACCTTCCCCCCGGCCTCCTCGGTGTGCCAGTAGTGGGAGCCCCGGTCGGTATAGAGGGAACTGAAGAGCCCCTGGGTCTCAATCACCTCCCGCAGGCCTCGAAAGCTGCTCATCGTTCCTTCTTCCTCGACGAAGAAGGCCGAATAGAGCTCGCTGGTGGCATCGTCCATCGTCACAATGAGATCCCACTGACAGCCCGGCACCCACTCATGGGTCGAGCCATCTTGATGCAGCATCATGCCCGGCCACGGTTTGCGCGGCCGCTTCTTGCGGTGCGCGCCGCGTCGGGGGGCCCGGACCACGTGCCCCGCCGCCTGCAACGTCTTCTTCGTCCAGGTATAGGAGCGCGTCCCGCCATGCTCGGCGTGCCAGTGCTCGTGGAAGTGCTGGACGGTCCAGCCCGTGTACCGGGTCTTATACAGCGTCACCATGCGCAGGGTTTCGTCCACGGGTATCGCGCGGGCCGAGGCGCGGCCAATCCGCCGATCCTGCAACCCCGCGGCGCCGTCCGCTTCGTACCGGCCGCTCCACCGACGAAACGTCCGCTCCGTCACTCCCAGCATCTCCCCGGCCTCCGCCATCGTCAATTCCCGCCGTTGTCGTCGTGCATACAGCTCTTCAAACCGCATGTGTCTCACCTCCTGGAGCACCTTCGTCCGGCTCATCATGGGCCCTCCTTGAGGGCCCACCCTAAACCGGACAATTCATGTGCTACAAAAACCGGACAAATGATGTGCTATCTACACCCGCGGCCTGCAGACCCAGTTCCGGTACGATGGCCTCAATCGCGTGACCGAGATCGCCGATGCCCGGCAGGGCATCACGCGGTTCACCTATGATCCGAACGGCAATCTCCTCACGGTCACCGACGCCAAGAACCAGACGACGACGTACACCTACGACAACATGGATCGGCTGCTCACGAGGAAGGACGCACTGAATCGGCAAGAGTCCTATCAGTACGACCTGGCCGGCAATCTGACGACGTTCACCGACCGCAAGAATCAGGTGACGACCTTTCAGTACGATGCCCTCAATCGGCGCATTGGCGCGAGCTACCAGGACGGCAGTTCGACGAGCTTTCTCTACGACGCCGTGGGCCGGTTGATCGCCGCCGAGGACTCCCTCGTGGGCCGGATTGACTTCGTGTACGATACGCTCGATCGGCTGGTCAAGGAGCTCAGCGCCCAGGGTGTCGTCGAGTACGCCTACGATGCGCTGGGCCGCCGGACGACGCTGAAAG
>SWDL01000414.1 GCA_005116795.1 Nitrospira sp.
CGTCGCCGTTTTCCGTGGAGACTTCGATGCGGTCAGAAACTACAGTGGGGAGCTTTGCTTGACCTTGTTATGGCGAATCTCCGGTCCCATACCGTGACTTTGCAATTGCCGGCTCAATGTAGGTATTCCGCCAGGGCAGGCGCCACCTGCTGGGTCCCCGCCTTCTGGAACCCCGCTTCCCTCAAACCTCCAGATGAGTCTGGGCGGCCTCATGCTTCGGCGGAGTTCAGGTCTTTGAGTATTTGCTCAATGGTCGGTTTGAGCGGAGAGAACGGTCAGGTGTGGGGTCATTGCTTGACATTGCACTTCGGGAACAATTTTCTGTAAGCGCTCGAATACACTTTGTTCCAACTTCAATAACCACAGAGGCTGGAGTAGTGCAAAGTCAAGCAATGACCCCCCACTCCATTGGAGCGGCCAAGCTCGAATCACGTATACCCAGTGCGACCTGTCCTTTCGCCTCCCATGACATTCTTTCGTGGCGTTCTGCCATAGAGCGAAGGTCTTTTCTGAGGCATATCGCGCCAAGTCCAACCCACGCCTTCCCTCCAGTCTCGGGATAACTCCTTGAACTCGAAGCGATTCTCTTCTCCGGATGAGGACCGAGGCCTGGCATGTCGATTGCGTTAGCTTAGGCATCTCTTGATGATCACCTCCGCCACATTCGCCGACTATCGGGGAAAGGATTGCGAAAAAGGTGTCATGGCGAGGCGCATGAATTCCACCGCCTGAATCCTTTTCACAGCGAGCGACTCTCTCGTCGTGAGGGCCGTGAACCACGCCCGAGAGGAAGCAGCGGAATCCGAAAATCTGCACAGCGCGACGTATCACACAGTCACAAGGGAGGGTGCCATGACCACGTTAGCCAGGCCGGGCGTTCCCGCCGGAGGATTCAAGACCATTGGACAAATTCATGCCACGAACGATCTCCTCTTCCGTCGCCGGCAGAATGCGATGGGGATCGCCGTTGAACTCCTGACGACGCACACACCGGGTGCGCCCGTGGTGGATGAACAGGGTGAATTCATCGGGTTCGTCAGCGAGTTCGACATCCTGCGCGCGCTGAGCGCCGAGCGGGATCTGAATCGATTGACCGCCGAGGACATCATGGCGAAGGACCGCATCGCGGTCACGGACGACACCGGCATCGAGGAGGCGGTCCGGCTCATGGAGGAGAAGCGCCTGCTGAACCTGCCGGTCAGGAAAAACGGGAAGGTGGCCTACTCGATCACGCGACATGACCTGTTGCGGGCCTGGATCGGGTTGGGTGTGGACATCGAGAACATGACGGTGTCATGACCCGGCGCCCCCCGGTGAACGTCGTCAATCCATGGCGAGCGTGATCGGGCATTCGCTTGTTCCGGCGCTTGGGCCGGATCCAGAATCATGCGTGGGGGGTCTTCGATCGGCGTTTGGAGATGTGTTGAAGTCGAGGTCGGGATGAGGCAAGGTGTTCATTCATAACCGGGAGGAGGGAAGGATATGACAAAGCGATCTATCACAATGATGCGGGTTGTCAATCAGGCGTTGGTCGTGCTCGGACTCTTGGTCCTGGCGGCCCCTGTAGTCGCGGATCAACCGGGACAGGCTGTGGCTCCGGCACCACATCAGAAGCTCACAGGGGTCGTATCGAAGGTTCAATCGGGCGTAGTCCTTGTACAAACGCCGGTAGGGCAGGTGACGCTGTCATCCAAATTCGTCGAAAAGGGAGGAGTGGTCGACGCCAAAATCGGGGAAGAAGTGACGATGTGGGTGAATGAGAATAATATCGTCGTCGACGTCTACAAGAAGGGAGAGTCCGCCCCGGTTCACCGGCTGGTAAGCGGCAACCTCGCCTACACTTCTGATCAGAAGACCGACGTCAGGCTCTGGACTCCGGAGGGAGAAAGGGCCTTCTCAGTGGCGCGGAACAAAAGCAAATTATCGGCCATCCAGGAAGGCACTCCGGTCACCCTCGAACTAAATCAAGCAGGAGAGGTGATTGATGTTCATCGGATGGAGGTGGGGATCGATGTGGCCCCCACGGGCCAGGCGGGGGCCGGCTCACACACGCAGTTGACCGGCGTCGTTTCCAAGATCAAATCCGGGCTGGTGTTCGTCAAGACATCGGTGGGGGAAGCCAGATTCGGGAGCGAAATGGGGATGAAAGGCCTGTCAGTCGGCGATGAAGTAGTGTTGCAAATCAATGGAAACAATTCGGTGATCGATGTGCATCGGAAGGGCGTCCCGGCTCCGGTACATCGGTTACTCACCGGCAATTTGGCCTATGCCTCAGACCTCAAGACGGAGATCAAGTTGTGGACTCCAGGGGGCGAGAAATCATTCCCTGTCCTTCGAGGAAAGAGCAAGCTCTCGACGGTGAAGGAAGGCGACCCTATCAGCGTGGAATTGAATGAAGCCGGGGAAGTCATCGACATCAGGAAGGTCCGCTGATCTGCCGCGTGCTCAGCGTATGATGGCGTTCGGATGAATGACAGGCAATGCCCTCCGACGCCGCTCCAAGCCAGTGCGTCGGAGGGCTTTCGGGAAGAGCGATGTCACACTGTGGGGGCACACACTTCACGAAGAATCACAGGCCGTCGGCCAAACACCCGCGCAGGAGGCCATCCCGATGAGATTTTTAGAGAAGGGGAAGGAAGGCATGGGGAGAAAACGCGCGATGTGTGTCGGATCGGTGACGGTCCTGTTTGGATTGCTGCCCCTGTTCTCGTGGTCCGCGGCCGCCGGTAACCCCAAGAACGGCAAAACTCTGTATGACCAGCATTGCCTGGCTTGCCATGGACCCCAGGGGAAAGGAGCCGGGCCCGGCGGCCAGGCGCTGAATCTTCGGCCGGCCAACCTGACCACGGCCGGAACCCAGAGCAAGAGAGATGGGCAATTGGTGAAGATTGTCGAGAACGGGCGGCCGGCGAGCGCCATGACCGGCTTCAAAGGGCGGCTCTCCGAGCAAGAGAGCACCGACCTCGTCGCTTACAAACAATGAGCAGCGAACAGTTGGCGAAATCGAAGGAGTTGGTTGATGAGGGAAATTGTAAGAGGAAATTCTGAGCTGTGAATGTCGGAAGATTAATGCGATCAGCCCGCACTATTCTACCGACCGATGGT
>SWDL01000415.1 GCA_005116795.1 Nitrospira sp.
AGTCCCAGAAGGCGGACATCCTGGCGCGCCATGGGTCCGGCCGCGGCAAGGTCGACATCACCCGGTTCAAAGGCCTCGGCGAGATGATGCCGAAGGTCCTGTGGGAGACGACGATGAATCCCCGGACGCGGCGGCTGCTGAAGGTCGAGATCGTCGATCAGATTGCCACCGACCGGATCATCAACGAGCTCATGGGCAAGGATCCGTCCGCGCGCTTCCGGTTCATCTTGGCTTCCAGGTTGATTCCGGCTGGCGGGTGGAATACGTCTTCCCCGCATCCCAGGCCGAGGCTGCGGGGCTGAAGGTCGGAGATCAGATCATGATCTTGAACGACCGGCACAACCCTTCGGATCCCGCAGCCTGGGATCGCGTATTCGCGAAGGGAAAGGTCGGCGATAGAATGGACATCGTCTTTCTTGATCGGAAGGGCGACCTGCAGCGACGTTTCCTCGAACTCCTTCCCGTCGAATGTATTCGCGCGGGCATCCCAGCCGGAGCCTGCTGACGTCATAATGGCTTGCCGGTTCTAACCAGGCTTCGATTCCTGAGAGTCCCCAGATTCAGGAGGAACGGCGAGCTTGTCGGCAAGGGAACACCGGAAACCGCATGACCACGATGCTAAATACAGCCGCCCAAGCAAACCTTGAAGATTTTGTAACAAGACCCCTCAATCACAGGTACGCGAATACTGACGCGTACCACGGATCGGCTACGCCTGTACATATCGCAGCGACCAGGACGTCGGCGACGTCAGGAAAGGTACACGTGCGAATTGGAACGATCCGCGCCTACGCGATGCGCCGCATCGTACGGAACTTCCCGGCCCTGGGCTGTGCGGGATTTCTAATCCTGGCCGCCGGCAAGGGGTTCAGCCAGACCAGCGAGGCCACCCACTATGTGTCGCCCGCAGGGTCGGATACCCGCGACGGACGAACAGTCGGCACCGCCTTTCGCACGATCGGTAAGGCCGCGGCCATCGCCCAGGCCGGCGATCTGGTGTGGATTCGCGGAGGAACCTATCGTGAATATGTCCGCCTGCTGAACACCGGAACCAATTCAGCCCGCATTACATTCGAGGCCTTTCCTGGCGAGCAGCCTGTTCTTGACGGCTCCGACCTGCCCACCGATGTGACCAAGGCGTGGACTCAGCCGGCCGTCCTTTCGATCGGTGGAAGGTACGTCACCGTCCGAGGGCTCGAGATTCGGAACGGGGCCAGCCACGGGATCGTCGTGTGGCAGTCCGGGGCGAATGCCGTCCTCGACCGACTGCACGTGCACCACGTGTATGCCGTGGGGATCCACCCGTACCTGACGTGGGACGTGACGATCAGCAATTCCCGCATCCATGATGCCGACGACTATGGGGCGGAGGGCAACGATGCGGATTGCATCAACGCGGGAGGCTATAGCGCGCACGGACGACACATCATCCGCGACAACGAAGTCTACAACTGCGCGGACGACGGCATCGATAGGTGGACGAGTTCAGGGAACGCCCTCTCTGGAAACCTGGTACACCACGCCGGTATGGGCTTCCGAGGAGACGGGAACGGATTCAAGCTTGGCCCGGGAGGGACCAATATCGTCGAACACAACATCGCCTATGACAACCGGAACGCTGGATTCACGTCGAACGAGGGCGGTCAGAATCGGGTCTTCAACAACACCGCCTACCGAAACGGCCGCTACAATTTTGTCAACTACGCCCAGCGCAACGTCAATAAGAACAATCTCTCCGTAGAGGGACCGGTGGTCATGGATGCCCTGGCAGCCCATCGCCACAATAGCTGGAATCTCAGGGTCGATGATCCTCACTTTGAGACAACCGACCCTGCGTCCTCGATGTTCCTCCGGCTAGCGCAAGGAAGCCCTGCGATCGACAAGGGCCTAGGCGGGATCGGCGAGTTTTTTGCAGGCTCCGCGCCGGACCTCGGAGCTTACGAGTACGGCTCCCCGCCCTCACCAGAACCACCTCCTTTGCCAGAACCGTCTCCCCCGCCGCCGGCCTCACGCTGTCTGCTCGTCCCTCTGACACTCGGCTCACTGACATCAGATGGGGGGGGGCTTTTGTCCTTGCCAAGACATTCGGCATTCCCGCCGACGACACAACCCACCCCACCCGTTCACAGCTTCGTCTCTTTGAAGGCGAGAATGAGCTGGGCCTCTCGCACGCAGTTCACAACGATATCCGATTGCTCGGCCTCGGGCGCTTTAGCCATTGGGCGGCGTTCACCGGCCCCGGCGGAGAAGGCATCCGGTTTTCGGCCTCGGACAATACAGACCCCAGAACCAACGCTCGGACCTATTCTTATTGCCTGGGAGCCGGCACGCCCCTCAACATGGCCTCGGTGCCGTAACACAGGGACTCCTCCCTCACTCTTCGAGAAGACGGTAATTGTACCGGTCTGTCTCAGGACGCCGCATCGTAGCCGCCGCCCTCTGCGGTTCATTCACCCATCGAATATCCCGCTCGCTACGGCATCCTGCCCTCGGCGTCTGAGCCCGGTCGCAACGGGGGACTCGGTCGATAAAGACAACCGCCGAGCGCGCATTACTGATGGCGGTCCGTCACGAAGTCGCCACGCGTCGGACCCATTGCATAGAGTAGAGCAGTGGATGCCCAGCGGCATCTCGGCGTTGCAGTAGAAACGGTTACGACTCATGCGCGCCATGAGCCCCAATAGGGACCGGCGCGGACCTGGGATCACCAGGATCCGCGCCGGGTGGCAGGGGCAGCTCGTGTGGAGCGACACGAGCCGCCCTTGGCGGGAGCCTAGTCGTGATGATGGTGGAAGGGCCGATTGAATCCCGTGATCTTGATGATATCGTCGGTCCGATAGTCGTCGACCATTGGCATCAAGCCGTCACTGCTATGTTGAATGGACAGATAGGCCGTTTTGCCATCAGCCGTGAACTTGAAGCCGGTCGGCTCCGCCGAGCTGTCTTTCACGGATAGAATCTTGATGCAGCCGTCGGTCTTGATGTCCCGATCGGCGCCGTCCGGCAGACAGGCGAAGATATCGCCGTTCGGATTATCCTCGATGACATAGTGGATGCCGGTTTTCGGCTGGAACGCGAAGTTATCCGGCTGATTGAGATCCGGATCGCCTTCAACGAAACGGTTCACGACCACCGTCCGCTGCGTCGCGCTGGTGGTCAGAGGCGCGGAGTCCACGCCACAGATCACTTCACCGTAGTTGCTGCCGTCCGACTCACCGGTGTTCGTCCAGCAGAAGCGGGCGCCGGTTCCCTCGAATTCCTCATCGATCTCCAAGTCTTCGGGTCGATAATAGCCTGTCGCGCCGGCCGTATTGGCGTCGGTGCGGGCATTGGCAGCACTCACGCTAATCCAGGCCCCATTACCGATTTCGCACCCTTGCCCAAACTGCTGGCTGGTAGCCTGACAGGAGACTTGTAAGGCATAAACGTTGCCTGCCACAAACGGCGAATCATTCAGCACGGTGATCGGTCCCACCGAAGTACGTGGGACCGCCGGAACGAACTTGAACATCGCACCGCCATCGGCATTGGCCGGGGTACCGGGGCGCAATTCATCTCCGGCATACAGGACGCCGCTCGGAAGAATGCCGATCCCCTCCCAGGCCATTTTGGGGAGCGCGGTTCGTTTCACCACCTTCGTGGCTGGCGCCCCGGTTTCGTCGATGATCGTTCCGAGCGCACGGTTGGTAATCGTATGATTGGTGACCATCAGCGGAGTGATGATCTCATACGCTCCCCCGTCAGACCGCTCCTCGGTGGCCAGGATCGTGCCCCAGGACGTCCTTCTGATACCGTCGCAGGCGTCGGTGCCGCGCACCATGGTCTCGACATTCCCGTTGCTCAAGCGAATCCGCTGGACTCCGGGATTGAACTTATTCACGCCGGCTCCCGGCAGGGGAACTCCAAGATCTTGACGGCTCCCCTCGATGCAGAAGATCAGATGCGTCGGATTGTCATCATTCGGCCAGAAGGCAAACATGTCGGCGGCGTTTCCCGCGTTACGAGTCACATACTCCGCCTTCAACCCTTGGGCAAGGAGCACCTGATCTATCGCCGGCTGAGCCGGCGTCCGGTAGTTCCCGGTGGTCGCCGGAGCGGATTCGTCGAGCGGATCCCCGACGCCGAACAATGGCATGGAAAGATTGTTCAAGAGATGCTGGGTATGACGGCCAAAGTCCTGGGCCGCGCCAAAATCATCCGCCAGCACGGACATGGCCGGCACCGTGGCCATGAGAGCCGCCAGCCCCGCCGCGCCGACGGTCCGGCGCATAGATCGTGAATTCATGTTCATCAAAAACACCTCCTGTGGATTGACCCTGTTGAGTCGATACTTGCCGTGGACAAACCTCTCTCTCGGCCCTCATCGGGACCTAGAGCAAGGGCGTCGAACAACTCCCTGATATCTACGGTAACCGGGATTCGACGATGGCCCAGGCATGTTGCCCGGCCTCGTCGGCAACCCGGGTGAGGATCCTACACGCTCGCCAGTCTCACCCCCGGCAGTTACGATTTCTTCTAGTTAGAATCAATCGGACGCAACATCTCTGTGACAACTGGATCAAACGGATGCGTCGGCACGCGCCTCATCGATGAATTCCACCCGAGAGCGGTCGGGGCCTGACCCACTGAGTTGCCTGCTTGAGTACACGCTTGAGGACCGATTGTTTCCTCAGTTGTCGCAAGGCCCCTGAGGACCACAATAACTGCGGAGCCGAATGCGACGGAGGGCGGGAGAGGTGAAACCTTGACGCCGATCGGGACAACATGAAGGCACCTCCTTGGCGAATGGCGGCAATCTGCCGATGAGCCGATACGAGCGACGGTACGACAGCAGTGCCACACCCGCATTACGACGGGTTCGGTGACGGCTCAATTTTTGGTAACGTGATGAGCCCCATTCACCTTCGATCCTCTCGTAACAACCCACTGGCCACTCCGAGATGACACATGTCGATGACGGCGCGACCTGTCGTGGAACGCTCGTGCCGTTGCACGTCGATTCGCCCGGGGGGGGGGGAC
>SWDL01000416.1 GCA_005116795.1 Nitrospira sp.
GCAAGAAGGCTTCGGAATGGGGGGAACTTCAGCTTAGGAGCTTCCGCAGGAGCTCGACAGCAAGGTTCTTCTGTGGCATGCCGCGGACTTCGGCGAGGAACTCGTCAGACAGATAGAGAGGTCAGGTTTCTTGAGTCCCGCCGCGGCGAAGATGTCCACGATCCCATCGGACACGACAGCCTGCGAGACGATCTGGCGAATGGCGAAGTCGAGTTCCTCATCGGTTTTGCGCTCGCCTGGTGTGTTTTTGGCCAGAACCGCATGAACGGCCTGGAAGAACGCAACACCGTCGCGGATACGCAACGCTTCATCGTGCGGCACTGCAAGGGCGAAGGCCTGTGACAGCTCCGTGACGGCGCGTAGCAGCCTGGGTTTGCCGTCCTCTTGTCCGAGGATGTGCTCCTGGGCTGCGGGTAATAGTGAGAGCCGATCTTGGGGCTTGCCCGCCACCCAGCACGACCAGGCGAACCCGTGGAACAGACCCCGGCAGACCTCGTACTTTTCCAGCATCAGGGCGACCGCCTCGGCCTGATCAATAGCCGTCTTCCCGGTGCCGCCGCTTTCGGTGTACGTCGCCAGCGCCTTTTTGAGTTCGTCGGCAAGGCCGAGGTAATCCACCACGAGCCCGCCTGGCTTATCCTTGAACACGCGGTTGACCCGCGCGATGGCCTGCATCAGCCCGTGCCCGCGCATCGGCTTGTCTACATACATCGTGTGGAGACTTGGTGCGTCGAAGCCAGTGAGCCACATGTCCCGGACGATGACGATCTGGAAGGGGTCTTTGGGATCGCGAAACCGGAGCGCCATGTCCTCGCGTCGTTTCTTGTTGCGGATGTGGCCCTGCCATTCCATCGGATCGGATGCCGACCCAGTCATGATCACCTTCATCGAGCCGAGTTCGTCTGTATCACCATGCCACTGGGGGCGCAACGCAGCAATCTCGCGGTACAGCTCGACGCAGATCCGGCGGCTCATACAGACCACCATCGCCTTGCCGTCCATCGTCGAAAGCCGGTTCTCGAAGTGATCAACCAGGTCACGCGCGATCAACTTGATCCGGTTGTCCGATCCCACCACGGCTTCGAGCTGCGCCCACTTCGTCTTGAGCTTCTCCTTGCGCTCGACCTCTTCGCCTTCAGTAGCTTCCTCAAATTCAGGATCGATCTTCGGTCGCTCGGAGGCTTTCAGCTCAAGCTTTGCGAGCCGGCTCTCATAGTAAATTTGGCGCTTCCGGGTTTCCCGTGGGTAGGGCGAAAGAATAGGATGGTCGGCCAAGGAGGGACCGACCATGCCAGACCCCGCACTCTATCAGTACCTGCTGGGCCTGAAGTCGCCGTGGACCGTGAGCCGCGTCAATCTGAACGTCAACGGGCCGTGCGTGGACGTGTGGGCTGATCATCCCGAGGACGCGTCGTGGGCCTGCCCTCAATGCTCAAGAAGTGGGTCTTCTCCTTCCCGAGTGGGTGAGTTTCGCCTGACTTCCTATTGGATCAAGCATGCAGGTGAGAACCTTGAGGCGCAGGGACTCCTCGTCGCGCAGTCCGTAGCTGCGCCGCTGGATGACACGGATCTTGTTGTTCACGCCCTCGACGAACCCCAAGGCGACCTTGTTCTCCGGGTTGCCGTAGGCCGCGATCCCGTCCCAGTGCCGGTCGATCATCTCGGCGAACTTCTCATAGGGCTTGCGGCGCTGCCACTTGAGCGAGGCGCGCCAGTGCTCGAAGAAGCGCCGAGCCCCGCCTTCCCGCTCGTAGTCCCAGAGCTGCCCGAACGCCTCCTTGAGGAGGGAGGCCGTGCTCAGTCGCCTGGTGGCCTTCAGTCACAGCTTCAGGCTCCGACGGCCATCGGTCGTCAGGTTCTCCCGGTGCGAGAGCCGCGTGTACTTCTGGCCCTTGATGACGCGCCGGTCCTTGCCCCCGAACCAGATCGGCCGTCGCCGGTCCAAGTCGCTGACCGGTGTGCCCCTTGCGGATCGAGATCTCGTCGATCCCGACCACCTTCGGCGCCGGCTGCCCCGCCCGTCGCAACGGCTCGCGCATGTACTGCGCATCGAGGTCCTTGATCGTCTTCCAGTCCAGCCGGGTTTCCTCGGCGACCTCCTTGATCGTCATGCTCCGGCAGCGCCGTCCCACGAAGAAGGCGAAGCGCGTGGTGTCGAACGGGGTGGCCGCCGGCCAGTCCAGCTTCTCCTGCGTCACCTTGCCGCAACGCTTGCAGCCGACACGGCGAATCTCCAGCTCCCGGTAGATCCGCGTGTCCCCGCAGGGTCGGTCGCGTACTCGACGTATCTTCCGGTCGTACCAGGCGCGATGGACGCGTCCGCAGGCGCCGCATGCCGTTTTTTTCCCCGCCGGCACAGGTGGATGACACGGGCCTTCGGGTCACCGAAGATGCCCTGTACCGTTGGAGTTGGCCGGAAGCCGGGAAAGCGGTATGTGTCCCACAGGCGTCGGTGTGTTCGCATCCGGCAATCATGCCAGATTTTCAGACCCCGTCACACGCAGAATTCACGCCCCTATCCCCCCGAAGATGCCGTTTCTCGCGCTTCGTGTACCCACTCACCAAGGAGAAGAGCCAGTTATTGAGGCCTATCCAGACTTCCAAGCCGGTCATGTGCTGGATCTGGGCTGTGGTCCGGCGGACATTCCGATCCGACTGCTCCGGGCCCTGCCGACCTGCCGGGTGACTGCCGTCGATGCCTCAGAGCCGATGATCCGGCTGGCAACGGAGGCGGTCAAGGCCGCGGGATTATCGGATAAAATCAGCCTGAGATGTGAACGGTTTCAAGCCCTCTCGCTCGATGAGCCGGCCGATGCCACGATCTCCAACAGTCTCGCGCATCATATTCCGAACCCACTCCAGTTTTGGTATCGGCTCAAGCAACTGACTAAACCGGGCGGCGGCGTCCTCGTGATGGACCTGCTCAGGCCCGAGTCGCCCGAGGCGGCGCGAGCGATCGTCGATCAGTATGCGGCCAATGAATCGCCTATCCTTCAGCGCGACTATTACAACTCCCTGCTGGCTGCCTTTACGGAGGATGAGATCGCGGCGCACCTGGCCGAACTGAATTTCAGTCGCCTGGTCATCGACGTCGTGGATGATCGCCATTGGGTGGTGATGGGGCGAGTGTACTGACGTGAAGCGTGAAGAAAACAAGAACCTCATCGCAGCATTTCTGATGCCTATTGCCGGTAGGCGGGCAATCGTCTGCCACTGAAGCGAAATGGAGCGAAGTCCTGCCCGCAATCCGCAGGGCCCGGAGACGGGGCAACTCGTCGTGGAAGGTCCGGGAATATAGACGGCGTGTCCGCATTATCCTGAATCTCTCGTCCACTGATCTGCCCCCCGACCTGGGCATCCCAAGCCCAGGCGGCTTATTTCCGAGGTTTCGCCCGGCGGGTCGGCGGGGCCGTGAGCGGATCCTCGGGCCAGGGATGCTTGGGGTAGCGACCGCGCAACTCTTTTCGGACCTCGAGGTAGCTGGTCGTCCAAAAGCGTCCCAGGTCTTGCGTCACCTGGACGGGGCGGCCGGCCGGGGACAGGAGATGGATGACGACGGGTACGCGCCTGTCGGCCACACGAGGGGTATCCCGACAGCCGAACATTTCCTGAAGTCGAACGGCGAGCACGGGGTGCTCGCCGGCGGTGTAGTCCAGTCGGATCCGTGATCCGGTCGGGACTGTGAGATGGGTCGGGGCGAGTCGATCCAACGCCTGCCGTTGTTGCCACGTCAGCACCTGATCGAGCGCCTGGCCCAAGTCCAGACGTTTGACTTGTGCGAGGCTGGTCAGTCCGTCAACGAGAGGTCCGAGCCAGGTCTCCAGCGATCTCTCCAGCCCTGCGTCTGAGACATCCGGCCAGCCGCTCTCCGCTCCGTCAACCCGTCGCAGAAGGCCGACTCGTGCCCGCCATTGCGCCAGATCGGTCGTCCACGGGAGTGTGGCGATCCCGACCTGACGAAGCCCGCTGAGCAAGGCCGCGGTGACCTGCTTGGAATCCGGTGATGGAAGCCCACGGGCCGACAGGATCACCGCGCCAAGTCGGCGTTCCCGTCTCGTGCTGACGGTCTGGGAGGTCTCATCCCATCGGACGTCGTCCATCTCTTGAATCTGCGCGGCGAGGTGTTGGTCCAGTTCGCGAACCGAGACCGGGACGGCGAGGGTGATCGGGGCCCACTGGTCGGCGTCGTCCAGTTCGGCGACCACTAGGAAGTCTTCTTGTGCGAGCCCCTGTGGCTCGCGGAAGCAGGCCCCGCGGCCGTTGGCGAGCCGATAGCGACGATCCGGTCCGGGCAGGCGTTGGGCGACGCGATCGGGATAGGCCAAGGCGATGAGCAAGCCGAGAGAGTCGGCCCGAGGGGCGCGCACAGGGGACAGTCGCAGGCGGCGCATCCACTCGCCGGCGAGCTGGGTCACCCGCCTGATCGCCGTCTGATCGATCCTCCCCTCGCCCTCAGGATCGCCGGTCCGATGTAAGGCATCCAGGCGGAGGCGAAAATCCGGCGACGGCCGGCCGCCGCTCCCCCGGAGGATGTCCCGTTCTGTGAGCAGCGCGGCGACCTGACAGGCCAGTGGGCCGAGGTCCAGCGGGACGGCGCGGAGGATCATGTGAGCGAGCCGCGGGTGAAGGGCGAGATCCGCCATCTCACGTCCATGCGTGGTGATGTGATCGAGCGAATCCACTGCGCCGAGATCTCGCAGCAACGCCTGCGCCTGCGCCAGGGCGGGGGCCGGCGGGGGATCAAGCCAGCGAAGACTCTGGGGATCGTCCACGCCCCATTGGGCCAGGTCCAAACAGAGGGGCGTCAGATCTGCCTCCAGGATTTCCGGTGCGCGTCTGGGAAGCAGGGTGGGGTGCTCAGCCGCGGTCCACAGCCGATAGCACAGGCCGGGCCCGGTTCGTCCCGCCCGTCCTCTGCGTTGATCGGCGGCATCCTGCGTGACCCGGATGGTCTCCAACCGCGTGAGCCCGCGTCGTGGGTCGAACCGGGCCACCCGCATCACGCCGGCATCGATCACGACGCGGATGCCTTCAATCGTGACGCTGGTCTCGGCGATCGAGGTCGTCAGCACCACCTTGCGTGTGCCGGGCGGTGCGGGACGGATGGCCTGATCCTGACTGTCTTGAGGCAGTTCGCCGTGCAGTGGAGCCACGATCACGGAGGAGGGGAGTCCCGTCTCCGACAGCCGGCGCTCCACGCGCCGAATTTCGGCCATTCCCGGCAGGAAGACGAGGAGGCTTCCGGATTCTTTGGACAAGGCGTGGCGAATTGTCTCCGTGACCCGGTCCTCCAGGCGGCCCGTCCGTGGGGTCTCGATGTAGCGCGTCTCAACCGGGAACAACCGGCCCGTGCAGGAAATGATGGGGGCATGGTCCATGAGGGCCGCGATCGACGACGTCTCCAGGGTCGCGGACATCACGAGCAGACGGAGTTCCGGGCGAAACAGACGTTGCGCTTCGAGGCACAGGGCGAGTCCCAGGTCGGCGTGCAGGCTTCGCTCATGAAACTCGTCAAACAGGACCGCACCATACTCTGCCAGACCCGGGTCGTGCTGCAGGAGGCGGGTCAGGATCCCTTCGGTGACGACCTCAATTCTGGTGACGGCGCTCGTCTTGGTATCCAGCCGGATCCGATAGCCCACGGTCTGCCCGACCTGTTCGCCCAGCGTTGAGGCCATGCGATGGGCCGCCGCGCGCGCAGCCAGGCGTCGTGGCTCCAGCATGAGGAGTGTGCGGTCGCCGAGCCACGGCTCGCGCAACAGCGCCGGCGGAACGCGAGTGGTTTTCCCGGCGCCGGGCGGGGCTGTGACGACGGCGCTGGTCCGGGTCAACAGTACCTGACGAAGTTCAGGCAGAATCTCGTCGATCGGGAGGGAGATCATGAACCGTCATCCGGAGAGGCCACCGGGAGATGACGACACAGGGAACGGCGTGGAGAGGACGGCCGCGCAAGGACGCCGGTGGGGCTCACATCTCCCGGGCGGACAGGCCTCCCACCGCGCCCATGGCCCGGTATTTGGCGTCTCGCTTGGCGAGCAGGTCGGCCCGGGAGAGTTCTTCGAGCTGGCCGAGGTGGAGGGAGAGCGACTTGGCCACACGCTCGGCCGTGATGTGCGGATCACGATGGGCTCCCCCGAGCGGTTCGGGAATGACGTCATCAATGACCTTGAGTTCGAGCAGGTCGTCCGTGGTGATCTTCAGGGCGGCGGCGGCTTCGGTCATTTTGGCCGGATCGTTCCAGAGAATGGCTGCGCAGCCCTCCGGAGAAATGACCGAGTAGACGGCATGTTCGAGCATCAGAACCCGATCCGCCATCCCCAAGGCCAGGGCCCCGCCGCTCCCGCCTTCGCCGATGATCACGGACACGATGGGCACCGGCAGGCGTGACATCACGAACAGATTCCGAGCGATGGCTTCGGCCTGTCCCCGCTCTTCCGCGCCGATCCCCGGATAGGCGCCGGGCGTATCGATCAACGTCACGATGGGGCGATTGAACCGCGCGGCCAACTGCATGAATCGCAGCGCCTTCCGATAGCCCTCGGGATTCGGCATGCCGAAGTTCCGCTGCATCCGCTCTTTCAGCGTTTTACCCTTCTGATGCCCGATGACCATCACCGACCGGTTCTGGAGGCGAGCCAGTCCGCCCACAATGGCCTGATCGTCCCCAAAGGCGCGGTCGCCGTGGAGTTCCACAAAATCCCGGCCACAGGCGGCGATGTAATCGAAGGTGGAGGGGCGCTGGGGATGCCGGGCCAGTTGGGTCCGTTGCCAGGCCGTGAGATTACTGTAGAGCTCGATCTCCGTCTCGGCGAGCTTCGCTTTCAGCTTCCGAATCTCCTCCTGGGCGGATCTGCGGCTGGAGCCGGCCGACGCCAGCGACTCGATCTTTTCCTCGATCTCGCGAAGAGGTTTTTCAAATTCGAGGAAGTCGCGCATGGCTACCTCGCGGGCGATGCACCCGCCGGTGGTTTGTCATGGAGCAGTGCCACGGCGCCGCGGCCGAGGACGCCCTCGACTTCCGAGACGAACATGCCGCTGGGTGTCACGGTCACGTTCGGCAGGGAGCCGGATCGCACTTCGAGATCGGGCGATACGGTGAACATGAAGGAGACGGAGGTCGACCCCGGATGGCGCTTGAAGACCTCCCGCAATTTCGTGAGCTTTCCGATCATCTCAGGGTGATCACCTAGGCGAATTGTAACCAATTTCACGGCTTTTGTCTCTAATTCTCCCAAAAGTTCAATCCGC
>SWDL01000417.1 GCA_005116795.1 Nitrospira sp.
GGGGGTATTTACAGTCTTAGCGCAGGTTTGCTACACTGCGCCCCGTTGTTTCGAGTCTACGTATTTCGCCATTGAGAGAGCAAGAGGGGATTATGACACGTACACGACGTCGGACACCGACACGCATCGCGGCTCGCCGGCTGGGGAATGGGCCGTCCCTCACCCCTCGCCAAAAGGAAATCCTTCGCCTGGTCGCCGCCGGACTGACTAATCGGGAGATTGCAGAACGCTTGGACATCAGCGTGCGGACCGTCGAAGTGCACCGCTTCAATCTGATGCGCCGGCTCGATGTCCGGAATGTCGCGCAACTGCTGCGTCAGGCTCTCGTGATGCGGCTGCTGCCGAAGAATTTTGGTTCGCGGTAGAATCCAGGCGGGGGCTAGAGCTCCTGGAGCCGTCCTCGACAGTCGGCGGGCGACCGATAGCCTTTCCGCTGTAGAATAGCCCCCAGTTCAGCGGACAAGCGCTCGAAGCAGCCGACGCCTTCTTCCATCAGAGTCGTACCCACCTGGACCGCAGACGCCCCGCAGAGCAGGTGTTCAAAGGCGTCTCCGCCGGTCACGACTCCGCCGGTCCCGATGATCGGCAGCTTCCCCTCGAACAATTTCCAGAAGGCCCGCACGTTCGCCAGCGCCACGGGCTTGATGATCGCCCCTCCCAACCCGCCGAATCCCCCCTTCGGCTTGATCACCGCCTTCTCCGTCTCGGGATCCACCACCAATCCGTTGCCGACCGAATTGATCAGCGACAAGAAGTCCAGCCCGATTCGCCCGAGGACCGGCGCCATCATCTGATGGTGGGCCGGGTCAAAGTAGGGCGGGAGTTTCACGCCCATCGGGACGGTCACCACGCGGCGCACCCGCTTCAACAGGCGTTCCGAGGTTTCGGGGTCATACCCGATCTGCGGCTTACCGGGAATGTTGGGGCAGGAGAGATTGACCTCGATCAGATCGGGCCGGCTGTCATTGATGGCCTGGGCAATCGCGACGAAATCGTCCTCCTGTAATCCCGCGACACTGGCCACGACGGGCTTCCCGAATTGTTTCAGCGCAGGGATGAGTGCGGCATACGCCCGATACCCGAGGTTCGGGAGTCCCATCGAGTTGATCGATCCGCCGGGGAACGGAACATACCGTGGCTCCGGATTGCCGGTCCTCGCTTCGAGGGTCATGGACTTGGTCACGATGGCGCCGGCGCCGGACCGGCCGAGGGTATCGAGCTCTTCACGCGTGACGCAGCGCGCCCCGGCTGCGTTCATGACGCAGGAAGGAAAGCGGACACCCGCGATAGTCACCGAGAGATCCATGGTCGTGAACCTATATCACAGGCACACCGGCGCGACAAGACGAGTTCCGTTGGGGGCTCGTCTTGTGCGCCCGTGCGCGGGAGCGGACCTCTCAAGCTTGACATCGGGAGCCCGATTGTCTACAAGCAAGCCACGCGATGATGGCTTCCTCGTTCAGCCTTACCGAGACCCTTCGAATCCTGTCGCACGTCCTCCTGCCGGTTCGCTGCGCCTCGTGCGACCGACCGTTGGCCGGCGATCCGGTTCCTTTTTTCTGTCGCCCCTGCTGGGCTCAACTCACACCGATCTCCGGACCCGAATGCGCGCGTTGTGGGAAGCCTTTCGCGTCGCCGATTTCCACGCAGCACAGCCCCGGGCTGGTCTGTGCAGATTGCCATCGACACCCGCCTGCCTATGCCCGGGCCTGGTCCTGCTATCGCTATGAGGCGCCGCTTCAAGACGCCATCCAGTTGCTGAAATATCAGCGCAAGGTGGCGCTCGCCTCGCCCCTGGCCGCACTCTTCGCGCACCGACCGGTGCCACCCTCGGCGTTTGACCTGATCATGCCCGTTCCCCTGCATGCGGATCGATTGCGCGAGCGCGAATTCAACCAGGCGCTGCTGCTCGCGGATCGACTGGCAACCGCCCTCAACCTCCCGCTCTCCTACGACCACCTCATTCGGGCGAAGGCCACGGCGCCGCAATCGGAGCTCAATCGCGCGGCGCGCCTTCAGAACCTTCGCCGGACCTTTGCCGTCCGTGCCCCGGATGACATTCAGGGGAAACGCATCTTGCTCGTCGACGACGTGTTTACGACGGGCACCACCGTCAACGAATGCGCGAAAGTGTTGCGGAAGGCCGGCGCGGGCCCCGTCTCGGTCTGCACGGTCGCCCGAGCTGTCTAGGGAGCAGAGTCAATGCCGATCTACGAATACCGATGTCGGGATTGCAGCAAGCGCAGCACCATCCTGGTTCTGTCGATCCGACACGCGGCACCGCCGACCTGCAGCCATTGCAAGAGCCAGAACCTGGACCGCCTGCTCTCCCGCTTCGCCGCACCAAAATCTGAGGAGGCCCGACTCGACGCCTTGACCGATCCCAGTCGCTTCGGCGACTTCGATGAGAACGATCCCCAGAGCATGGAACGCCTCATGAAGAAGGTCGGCGAAGAAATGGGGGAAGATGTGGCCGGCGAGATGGATGCGACGATGGGCGGAGCTTCGTCGGATGACCCAGGAGGTAGCTCGGGAGACATCGATTCGGTCCTGTGAGCCGACGCATTCTTGACAGACCGGGCATTCCCCTATAGTATCAACGCGTATTTCAGGATGAGGGTGATGGATATCTCCCTCGGTCGCCGCCAGACAACCGGTGGTGCCGCTCTCATCCCTCTCCAAACAGGGTACAGGGAGGTCGTCTGTGTTCGCGGGTGAGTATCTCTGTCGGCTTGACGAAAAGGGCCGATTCATCGTCCCCTCCCCCATCCGCGAGGAGCTGGACACCGACGGTCACGGAGTGGTCTTCCTCAAAGGCCCAGAACAGGCGCTCCTTGCCTACTCGCTGAAGGAATGGGAGCGGGTCCTCGAGCGGACGAAAGCCAAACTGGACGAAGACCAAAGCCGCCTCTTCATGCACTACGTCGTGTCCGAGGCCGGGACATCCGAACTCGACAAGGCCGGTCGCGTCCTCATTCCCGGAAAACTCCGCAAGCTCATTCCGGTCGAAGACGACCAGGAGATTATCCTGGTAGGACTGTATAACCGCTTGGAGATCTGGAACCCCTCGGAGTGGCGCCGCTTCGTCTCCCGCTCGGAAGACAAATACGAGCAGCAGCTCAACACCATTCTGAATCTTCTCTGAGTCCATGGGCGTGAGGCGACAGTCTCAGAGGCGGAGTCGCCCACGTGGGCCGGTCCCTCTCCGCATCGTGTCCTACCGCGCGTCCGGCGCAGCGCCGGACGCCGGCTTCGACTCCCGCGCCACGGACCCGAACATCTCGTCCCTGTCGAACCTCGCCACAAGGAAACGCCGGAGCATGCTCTCGGTCGTGCCGCCCTTGGACCAGGCCTACGCCGAGCAGACGATCTGCGGACTGGATCGTGTCATACTGAAGCTCCCCATTCCGCCCAGTATCAACGCCCAATATGCCACCGTGCAGGGCCGTCGCGTGCTCTCAGCCGCTGGACGCGCCTATAAGGACCTCGTGGCACAACAGATTCTGGTCGCCTTCGCCCGTTTTCCCCATCGCGATCAGCTTCGCACCGCCTTGCGCCAACATCCCTTGACCCTCTCGATTCACTTCCAGTTTCGCGCGCCCATGCGACGGGATCTCGATGGCGGGCTGAAGATCACCCAGGATGCCGTCTGTGAAGCGCTTGGACTCAACGACAACCGAATCGTCGAGCTACACCTCTCCAAACAACCTGACCCCCCACTCGAGACGCCTCATATCACCGTCACCCTCCGCACCGTTGCTCCCTCAATCGTCTAGTCCTCCGGTCGTCGCGAGCCGGTCGT
>SWDL01000418.1 GCA_005116795.1 Nitrospira sp.
ATGGCCGCGCCGAGATCGAAGATCGCCGGCCCGCCTTCCACGCCGCCGACGCCCCGCGCGTTCATCCAGTAGCGGCCCGGGATGATCGGCCCCAACTGCTGCAGCAGGGTCACTTCTTTTAGCGGAAGCTCGCGCCCATTGATGAAGACGCCGGTGTTGCCCTTTGAGGCGTTGGCCTTGAGCGGCCCACCCATCTCCAAATTCGGCGCCATTTGTCCGGACAGCGGCTGCCCTTCCAGTCCCCAGAGACCGGACTGCTTGTCGTACCAGTAGCGCCCGGGCTGAATCGGCGTGGCGTAGGCCCGTTCCAAGGAGGCGATGGCCTCCGCCGACACAGGCACGCCATTGACGATGACGTCGGCAGGTGACGCATCGCCTGAGGCTGCCTTGCGTGGCCCTTGAGCCTGTACGTCCGCTGATCGCTTCCCCTTCGCCTTTCCCGTCGCTTCAGCACCCTCGATTGACTCCCCCGTGACGCCGATGCCTTCTCCTAGCAGCATCAGAGCCAAACAAAAGCACAAGCCGAAACGAGGCCACTTTCCTAGTTGCATGTTCGATTATTCATTGTCTTGCACTTCAATATCGACAGCGTCATCAGGCGCAACATGGTTACTGCTGGGCCAACCTGCCGCCAGGGGCCCCCTTGACCCAACTGAAATCGCACTGGCCCGAGGAAATTATGGGAACATTCTGCTTTCTTGATGTGTGGTGGGACTGCTGCGTCCCTGGCTGCCAACAATGCCTTCGATTTTAAGTAGAATGTCCCCTTTCTCCCCTCGTTGCAGTCGCGCGAGGACCCAGAAGGTTTTTCAGCGCACCGCTGATTGCGCTCTTGGTCGGAGGCACCCCCTGATCACAGTTATACGAGCCATCGCCGTTGGCCGGACAACAGATCCAGTCGTGGCACTTACCGTTCGTGTCCTTCGACCGTATCAGCATGTAGTCGCCCGGCGGGCACGTATCGCCCTGGCCGTCACCGGAAGTCTGGTTACATTGATCTCTGATGATCAAGGCCTCTGTGCCGAGACGGTCATACCGATGAGACACAGCACAACGGCGCACATGATCAATGATCGATACATCGAAGCCTCCTTCTTGAACTAAGGTTTCTTGTCCTCAGGGCTATCGAAGGGGTTCGGTTGTTCGACGATGTTCTCCTGCTGCTCGCCCTCCACGCCACGACTTAAAACGCCCGCAGTTCCTACAGTGCCTGGTGTGAGCGGGGTTCCGATCTGGCACGTGAACTCCCGCGAGGCGCCGGCGGGCAGCACGCCGAAAAAGCTCGCGGTGTTGCCTGAACTCGTCGGGGGGATCGTCCGGACATCCGGGGCGCCGTTGGCCATGATCGTCCTCATGGTCAGGCCGGCGAGCGTGGGCTTCATCGCCGCGGTACCGGGCTGGTTCTTGTTGAGATTGCACATGACAGTCTGCGTCTGCCCGCCGTCGCATAGCGACCCTTCTTCGACCCCGACGACATTGAGCGGCCCCCATATCGTCTCATTCGGAAGGCAGCCGATGCCCATGACTCCGTTTGCCATGCGGCCGCTCCAACGCACGCGCGTGTTGCCGACCAATTGCGCGTCGCTCTTCGCCATCGTCTGCAGGATCCAGTTGCGGAAGACGAACACATCCGTAAACACCGCCTCGCCGGACGGCGTCATGCAGTCGGTGATGGTCGCTTCCGACGTGACGCCGCGCACCATCGCGCGGCCGTTTTCGAGGGTGACGAACCCCGACCCGCTGTCGCCCTTGCAGAGGGACGCCATCGCCGCGGCTGCGGTGACGATCAACGTGGTCGGGCTGGCGATCGCAGAGATCGGCCCGCGCAAGACGGAAACCTGCCCAGCCGGTACTGGGCCTGTGTGGCTGATGGAAGCCACCGTCCCGACCATGCCCGCGGTGCGGGGACTTCTGGGCAGACCGACCGTCTGGATGTACGGGCTGATCGTGAACGGCGATGCCAGTTTGATCAGGGCAATATCGTTGGCGACTGGGGTGGGCTTGTTGAAGTCCGGATGGATGAACACACCTCGATTGTTGGTGGGGCCGACATTCTGCGCCGGCCCGCGCGTTTCCGTTTTCACGGCGCCGGTGTAGGGGTCGGTTCGGGTATAGGTGACCTTGCTGAACCCGATCAGAGGAGTGACACAATGCGCCGCGGTCAGCACCCATTGCGGATCGAGGAGCACGCCGCCGCAACTGAAGCTGCCCAGCCGCACCACCCAAGGATATTTGTAGTCGGGCTCAGGGACGCCGGCGACAACAGATGACGGCCCCGTCGGTCCGCTCGCGGGAGCCGTTGGCGCCGGTGGGTCGGTGTGATTCCGCCTGGTGGCTTGATAGCCGGTCGCGTCGTGCCCTGTAGCTCAAGCAGTCCGCCTTTGCGTGGCACCGCGCGTTCTTGCACCGCGCTCGAATCGTCGGGAGGGGATGGCTCTGTTGTCGGCTCAGCCGCGAATAATAAGGTGCTGCCCGCCGCCAAGGTAACAAACATGCCGATTGCGCCTATCGTACGTTGTGAGATCTTGTCTTGCCGGTGCATCGAAGGCCTCCTTTGTGTCATGCGAACGTGATTTTGAGTCATGCGGTCACCGTCGTTGCATCGGCCGGCAGGTGCAGTTCTGACTGCCGGCGGGACAAGAACTTGGACAGAACGGTGTCAGCTGTTGGCATTCTTTTGCGTTGTGACAAGCACACTCCGTCACGGTGAGCGGTACCTGATAGCCGCAGAGGTTCGGCGGCAGGGGAGGCATGCTCCCACGGGCCATCGGGACAAACGCACAATTCGTGCTGCCGGCCGGGCAGGAGTTGGGAAACAGGGCGGTAAGTGCCTGACATTCCGTCTGATTGAAACATTTGCACTGGGTCAACTGGCGGGTCTCTGTGTGGCAGAGATGGGCGGGTGGAGATCCGCCAGGCTGAGCCGGCTTCGGTGACAGTCTCTTGTCTGTGAGCCCTTTCACGGGCGGAAGCTTCATCACGCCGCGCTCCTGCACGTCGTCAGTCTCCGCCGGCTGGTTCTGCTGTTCCTGTGCCGTGGGAGAGGGAGCCGGCGACTCGGCTGCAAACCCGATTGAGGCGCCGCACAAGAGTGTGGCGATAAACAGAGAGCGTGCCGCGCAGAGGGTCCAATTCCGATGGCCGACCGGCTGACTCATGACATGCCTCGCTTTCTGTGCGGTCTTTACCGCCTGCCGCTCTCTGCGTGATCGCTTCACGGGGCCTCCGGTCGGTTCAATAATTTCCGGTTCGCAACTCTCGCAATCAGCCCCTATCACCGTTCCCTTGATCTTTCTCCATGCATGGGCTAGGCTGATGGCCATGGCCTATCAAGACCGCATCACGATCGACCCCGCTAAGCGCGGCGGCAAGCCCTGCATCCGGGGTCTCCGCATTACCGTCTACGACGTCCTTGAGTATCTCGCATCCGGCATGACGGAACAGGCCATCCTCCAGGATTTTCCCGACCTGACGCATGAAGACATCCTGGCCTGCCTGGAATTCGCCGCCGACCGAGAACGGAAACTTGTCTCGCTCCCATCGCAGTGAAACTGCTGCTCGATCACAACCTCTCGCACCGACTCGTCGATCTGTTGCAACGGGAGTATCCGGACTCGCGTCACGTCCGAGACGTCGGGCTGAGCGAAGCTCCTGACGAAGCCGTCTGGCAATACGCGGTTCAACATGGATTGACCGTCGTCACCAAGGATGCGGATTTCCATCAACGCAGCTTCCTGTTCGGTCATCCCCCCAAAGTCGTCTGGGTTCGGCGTGGCAATTGCTCGACCTTCGAGATCGAGCAGCTCTTGCGGAATCGCCGGCATCACATCACCCAATTCGCCGCGGACCCGGAAGGCGCCTTTCTCATCATCGAGTGACCGTTCGCACCTATTTCTTCTCTCCCGCCCGCGAGATCAACTCCTTGAGCCCCTTCAGGTCCAGCGCGCCGGGGGCCAACTCCAGGCCGGCGATGAAGGCCGGCGTGCCGGTGAGCCCAAACTCTTTCGCGAGCGCTCGGTCGCGGTCGATCGCGGCTTGCGCCTCGCGTCTGGCAACGGCACGACTCTCGCCCCCGATACTCTCGACCGCGGTCCGCGATGGCAGAGGTGCAACTAGGGTAAAAGTGATCGCTCACCGCGCGCCAGCGATCACTACCTCGGAGTGGGCAAATTCCCGCAGCCCTCCTTCAGAAATTCACAGGGTAAGCTGCCTGGCCCTGCCGGCGATCCTTGCGGTCGAGGGCCCCCTAGTGGGATCTTCTCGGATTCGAAGAATTTGGTTTTCCGCCCTGTCAAGCCCCGCTTGGGGCCTGGGCAGTTCGAGAATGTGCCAACTTGCTTCGTTTTCGCCGCATCACTGTAATACGTGACGATGGTGCAAGACGCCCCAGGGGGCACGGCACGCTCCTGCACCCCTTGATCTTTCGGGGCTGTAGGGGCTGTCGGCTCCTCAGCCCAGGCGCCCAATGGCGATCCGATGATGAGAAAACCGGCAACCACAGTGAAGCGAATGACCGCATTCCTCATGCGACGTGTCCTCATGGCGCCCTCCTGATCATCGTGCGAATGAAAGTTTGATGTTATCCCGGCCATCGTTGTCAGCCACTGTTACTTGGTCTCAGCCGACGCACCAGACGGATGTACCGTGCTGGGGTCAGACGGGTCCCCTTCCAGGCCGCGCTTGCGGATCGTTCCCTGGACGCCCTGATTCAATAGTCCCGGCTGGACCGTGCCTGGTGTCTGCGGCGTGGCCGATTCCAGAGTGGTCGTGAGATTGCCGGCCGAGACGATCTGGACGATGAGGTCGTACGCGTCGACCGGCACCAGGCGGGGTTTCGCGCCCGTCCGAGGATCGGCCGGCACGGTATAGAACTTCTGAATCCGGATGGTTCTGGTGCCGTTCCCATAGTTCGTGGTCGGACCGAAGACCGCGAACGCGCTATCGGTGGGCTGGGTGCCCACGGCGACGTTTTGAATGATGTTGGCGACCAGAACGAGTGGTTCATTGCTCCCGGGAGTTCTCACTGTCAACGGCTGCGCATTCAGTGCAATCTCCTGACCCTCCTGGATCGCGGAGAGGGGCCGGTAGAAGACCTGGGTGTTGGCATAGACTTCCAACGCCGGAGTCTCGGTGGGTTGATAGAGCACGGCCCCGCGAAGGTCGCGAGCAACCAGGCGCTTCAGGCTGATGAGCTTGACGTCGATGCGGTTGAGCGCCGCCGTGGCTGCAGTCGCGACGGTCCGTGATTGATGATCCGAGTACACGATAACGTCGTCCTTGGTCGTCGCAGGGTCGATCTGGTTCCTGCCGAGCGTGTTGCAGGCGAACTGAAGGTTGGTGGAAGTGTTCATGATGGGAATCGAGGAGATCTGTTGGCGAACTTGGTTGTCGATGAAGTTCGTCAAATGGCCATTGAGGAAAAAATCCACGATCTGCTCGATGGTCCCTTGGTTAGGCTCCATGTAGGGCCTGTCGATGGCAGTGACGAGCTTCAGCAACCCATTGCCGGTCTCCCACCGATCGCAGAAGATCTTGATGGTGATCGACTGCGATAAGTTGCGAGTCACACCGGTGGCGACCCAGGAGCCTCCGACATTCTTTCTGACATCGTAGACCTTGTATCCCACCATGTAGGGGATGCCGACATGACGATGGTTCGGTCGGTCTGTGTAGGTGGTGGCGCTCATCTGGGCCCCGAAAACGGTGAAGGATTCGACCCTGACCTTCGCCCGGACGCTCGGTTGTTGGGCCGCGTTGGCATTCACGGCGGCAATGGTCTTATCCACTTGACCGCGTACGCCGACATTGTTTCCCGCGCCATCTCTCAAATTGGTGATCAACAGG
>SWDL01000419.1 GCA_005116795.1 Nitrospira sp.
GACAGCCAATGGTCGAACGGGCTCTCCCCCGCAAAGCCCGACAAGCTGTCGTACGCCCGGACAAACACGTCATGCGCCACTTCTGCCACCAGGTCCGGCGGCACATGCCGGTTCACGATGCGGGCGACGTGCTGCTGATACCGGGCGATCAACTCCGCGAACCCGTCGGTCTCGCCGCTCAAGACCCGTCGAATAATCTCGAGATCGTCAGCCACCCATGCCCGCGCTCCTGTTCGGCCGGACCCCACTCCGTGCCCTGCCCTCACGCTCCATCATCATAGCCTATCGACGAGCGGCCGTGCGTCACCCCGGCTTGAGACCGGTAGGATCTGCGCCGGCTCCGGGCCTGCGTCTTCTCCTCTGTATTCCCAGTCGTACCGAATCTTTGAAAGGTTACAGTCCCCACCCCGTCCATTTGTGCCTTCCGACCTTGTTGCGTCCTCAAGAGCTTTATTATTGACCAATCATTCCATAATGTGATACTTTGCGGGACGTGAAGCGTGCGACGTGAAGCGTAAGGCGCGGGAGGATAAGAGAGATCAGATGGCACGGCCGAAAGAGTTCAATCCAGAAGAAGCACTCGACAAGGCGATGCAGGTCTTCTGGCACAAGGGCTATGAGGGCACGTCGATGGAAGATTTGAGGGTGGTCTGGCCGATCCTCAGCGCCGCGGCTGCCTCATCGCCAACACGGTCATGGAACTGTCCCCGCACGAGAAAGAGATCGCGCGCACGGTCAGCCACGCCTTGAAGATGACAGAAGACACCTTCTTCAAAGTCTTGACCCGCGCGAAACAACAGGGCGAGATCAAGAAGGGGCAGGACCCGCGTGCCCTGGCGCGCTTTCTCACGACGATGATGCAAGGAACCATTGTGATGATTAAGGCCGGGGCATCGGCTGACTTGGTAAATCAGACAGCGGAGACAGCGCTCTCGATCTTGGACTGAGGATCTCTCTTTTTCTGGCTTGTATTGGAATGATCGTTCAAGATTGATCGCTGGAGGGACTTCCATGAAGCTGGATGATCACCCAACGGTCCAACTGGTGCGCAGGAAGCTCTCGCAACAGTCCTTACCGGTTTCAGTGCGCCCACTGGATGCTGAGTGGCTTCGGACACTCTGTCTCAATGCCGGGGCCGGCGACGTGGGCTTCGTGGAGTTGGGACGACCCGCGCTGGCCGATCAACGGGACGATATTCTTCGGATCTTCCCGCGGGCACAGTCCTTCATCAGCTTCGTCGTGAGGATGAACCGCGAGCCGATTCGCAGCCCGGCCCGGTCCGTCGCCAACTTGGAATTCCATCATGCGGGCGATCGCGTGAACGAAGTCGCCCGTACGATCGTGGAAGTACTCGAGGCCCGCGGGGTACGGGCTCTGAATCCGTCGATGGGATTCCCCATGGAGATGGAGCGCTTCCCCGGGAAGATCTGGGTGATTTCGCACAAGACGGTCGCAGTGGAGGCTGGACTCGGCCAGATGGGCATTCACCGGAATGTGATTCATCCCAAGTTCGGCAATTTCATTCTGCTGGGCACCATCGCGCTGGATGCCGAGATCAGCGCCTACGATGCGGCGATCGCCTACAACCCCTGCCTGGAATGCAAGCTCTGCGTGGCAGCCTGCCCGACCGGCGCCATTGGCGCCGATGGCCGTTTCGACTTCTCCGCCTGCTACACGCACAACTACCGGGAGTTCATGGGCGGCTTTACCGACTGGGTCGAACAGATCGCGGACAGTCCGAATGCGAAGGCGTATCGGCAAAAGGTGAGCGACGCCGAATCCACCTCCATGTGGCAAAGCTTGTCGTTCGGCGCCAATTACAAGGCGGCCTACTGTCTCGCGGTTTGTCCGGCCGGCGAGGAGGTCATCGGACCATTCTTGGCGGATCGCAAGTCCTTCACCGCCGACGTCGTGACACCGCTCCATGACAAGATCGAACAAGTCTATGTCGTTCCGGGGTCCGACGCCGAGTCGCACGTGACCAAGCGATTTCCACACAAGACCGTCGCACGTGTCAGCAACGGCCTTCGCCCATCCTCGATCGATCAATTCTTGGCCGGCCTCCCGAACGCCTTTCAACGCGGGAGAGCGGCGGGTCTCGACGCGATCTATCACTTCACCTTCACGGGTGTTCAGACGCGCCAAGTCACCGTCACCATTCGCGATAAAAAGATCGGCGTGCAGGACGGCCTTGTCGGAGCGCCGCGTCTCCACATCACAGCCGATAGTCTCACGTGGCTCCGCTTCGCTCGCAAAGAAGGCAACCTCATCTGGGCCCTGCTGACACGCAGGATTTGCCTCAACGGCTCGCCGAGGCTGCTGATGGCGTTTGGTAAATGTTTCCCCTCGTGAACATGGAGTCGAGACCTGATGATTTGCCGTATCTGGCACGGGTGGACTGCAGAAGAAAACGCCGATGCGTACGAGCGCCTCCTGCGCAGCGAAATTTTTGTCGGCATCCTTCGGCGAGAGATCCCCGGTTTCCGGGCTATCGACCTGCTCAGACGCTCCGTACCTGACGGCGCCGAGTTCGTGACCTTGATGTGGTTCGACTCCATCGAGGCCGTGCACAGCTTTGCGGGTCCCGACTACGAGGTCGCTGTTGTTCCGCCGGAAGCACGAGAGCTCTTGGCGCGCTTCGATACGCGGTCGGCGCATTACACCGTGATAGAGCAGCGGTCCGCGTAGCGGCTGGCCCGTGGACTTGTGATTGGAGGGTACGTGTGAGCTTGGCAAGGACAACGCAACGACATGGTTCTGATCGGCTGTCCCGATGTGAACCCGCAAGGCGAATGCCCTGGCGTGAGTCCTTGGACTTCCCCATGCGCTCTGCGCCCCGATCGGCGGCAGAGAGACGCTGGATCTCCCGGTTCCCGAGCACGGTGTGTTGGGACGTGCGTGGGGTCTCAGCCCGCGCGGGGTCCCGCTGCCTCTCGCGCTGGCGAGGCAGCGGGTGTGGCCTTCCGCGTCCTTCTCCCACGTCGGCACCCCGGAGTGTCGCAATTTCGCGGCTCACTACCCAGCCCCCCCCTGCCTCTGTCAACGCTTCACGTGCGCCCTCATGGACGCCCGCGCATGACTCGAGGTCAGAGTGGCT
>SWDL01000420.1 GCA_005116795.1 Nitrospira sp.
CGTTTAGTATTTATCCGTTCGCCCTGAGACCTGTCGAAGGGCTCTGGGACTGCTGGCTGGTAGTTCAACAAGCTCACCACCAACGGCTAAACGAACAGTATTGGGGCCTACCCTGTTGACAGTGGCGTGGGCTTTGGAACATGTCGGCCCGCGGTCGCCTGTGTGTCTCTCACGCGCCTGGCTGGTCAGACCTCCGTCATAACCTGCCCGTGCATGACGTCATCGGGCTCCTTTCTCGCCCAACGCTCCTCCAAAGTTCTGGCCGGAGAAGATGCCCGCGCCGGAGCTCGGGGCCGCCGTCTCCCCTTGTCCTTCAATGCTGTAAATCTGAACATCCGACGAGGGGCCGCCGGCGTTGGGAGAGGAAGAAGCGGACGCGGGAGAACCAGTGGACAGGCCGACCGGCATCCCGACCATATAGACGAACTTCCAGTCTGCATAGCGCTGTTGTTTCTCAAAACTTTTTTCCGTGGGCCGAAAGTTCCCGATCTTGATCGGCGCCTTCTCCGCCAGGCTGTGCACCCCAAGGATGCTGCCGTCCGGAGTTGTGATCAGCCCCCACTGGACCTTCCCGGTGATCGGATCGGCGTAAATTTTCCGCAAGTGGCGAACCGTCCCAGGGTACCGGGGATCACCGACCAGATCTTCGAGGCGACGCGGATATTCTTTCTGCGGGCCTTGGGGATTCAAGTAGTACCGGGCAATGGCCGTTCGGAACTGCTCGCCGACAAACAGCAGTTCCCGCTCTTTCTGGCGCTCTTGCGCGAAGCTCCACACCAGTCCGGCCACGGCCAACTGCGTCCCGACGAGCGCGATCGCGAGCAGGATCCCGACGTAGGTGAAACCCTCCTGCGATCGTATCGGCCGGCATCGCCGGGCCCTCAGCCCGCGCGGCGGAGGCCCCCCCCGGTCATTACCATTCACTGTAGGGGCTCCCTGCCGTACCGTTCCCCTCCGCGCCGCTTTTGACATCGTAGACGCCTCCTTTCTCAGGATCAGAAGGCGGGATCACAAGCCAGGTCGACGACTTTTCCGTGATCGGGTCGATCGGAATCGCGCGGAGATACTTTTTGACGGCCAGGTCTTCAAGCCGATCAGGGTACTTTCCGACATCCCCATAATACTTGTCCAAGGCCTCCCGCATGATCCACAGATCTTCCTTCAGGACCACTTCTTTGGATTTTTGCAGGCTGGAGACGTACCGAGGCATGGCCAAAGTCAGCAGCGTCGAGATGATGGCCAAGACGACCAGCAACTCGATGAGCGTAAATCCGCGCGCGCCCTGTCGATCGCACCATCGCATCGCACCACCCCCTACCACTTCGAATACGGAATGCCGTTCAACCCCACGCCCTCGTGGAGGGAATAGACGTCGAAGACGTCATTGCCCGGACTCGGATCATCAGGCGGACTTTCATAGCTCCGGAGCCCCCAGGTCTCCTCCGCCGGCGCCGACGGATCGAGAGACAGAGGATCGCGAGGCAGCCGGCGCAAAAACACGATGCGCTTCTTGTCCGAACTGGTCTGATCGACGACCCCCTCCGTGAGATCCAGTAGCGACTTGGGAAACCCAGAATCCGTGACGCCCCTCGGAATACGCCCCTGGTCGAACGCCCATCGATGGGCATCGAGGGCCTCGCGGATCTGCAGCAGCGACTGCCGGAGCTCCTGTTCCTTGCTGCGCTGCACGACCAAGCTCGCCAGGGGCATGGCCGCCGAGGCCAGCACCCCGACGATAGCCACCGTCATGACCAGCTCCACCAGCGTAAAGCCTCGCTCGGCGGGCCTCCTCTCGCTCATGGAACCCTCGCGCTCTCCGGGCCTGCGGCCTGGGTCGGCGTCTCTCGAGACGGACCCTCGGGCGGATCTCCAGCGGCCTTCGCCCCGCCCGCCGCAGCGGCGGGCAGAGGCGCGGCGGGATGGCCCGCCCCCTCATGGCCGGCGCCCGATTCCGCTCCCAGCGCGGGCGCGGTCGGCGGGAGGCCGGCGGACGCGGAGGTCTCCTTCGATTGCGTCAGGGATTTGCGGTCGTCATCACCCGCCTTGATCGTCATGGGAACGCCCCGCGTGCTTTCGGTGCCGAACCAGAATTCGGACGTCGACGCATCGGGGCGCGCGCCGTGTCGGATGATATGGGGCGTAATCGACAGCACGATCTCCGTTTTGCGGCCGTCATTTTTCTGAGACGAGAAGAGCCGCCCCAGGATCGGAATACTCGAGAGTCCCGGCACCTTGCTGGCCGCCTCCCGGTCTTCGTCGCTGATGAGCCCCGCCAGGACCTGCGTTTCGCCATCCCGCAACCGCAGCACGGTCGAGGCCGACCGCGTGCCGATCTGATAGGCCAAGGTCCCGGACTGCGAGTTCAGGATCTCCCGCACAATGTTGCTGACTTCCAGATTCACTTTCATGGCGACGTCATCGTTCCAATAGATGGTCGGTTCCACCTCAAATTTCAACCCGACATCGATGTACTGCACGCTGCCGGTCACCACGCTTGAACCGACGGAGGTGGGCGTCACCGCGTTCGTGATCACCGGGACCCGGTCTCCGATCAGGATCTTGGCCTTTTCGTAATTCCGCGCTCTGATCCGCGGGCTGGCCAGGATATTGGCCTCGCTGTCTTCCTGTCGCAGGTCGATCGTCACGCCGAGAGGCGACACCACCGTGCGCTGGGAATTGATGGTGAAGATATCCTTGAGCAACATGCTGGCCGATCCGGTCGCGCCGGCCGCGGCGGGCCCGAGCGCGCTGAGCGAGACTTGCGTCGGATACTTGATGCCGAGCTCCTGGAGCTTCGTGCGCTGGATCTCCACGACCTCCACTTCCATCATGACTTCCGAGTCCCCCAGATCGAGGGAGGCGAGGAGCTTCTCGGCCATGTGGACCACCTCGGGCGTATCCCGCATGACGAGCAGCTTCGCATGATCGTCGACGAACAGGACCTTGGTGTCCAGCATGACCTTCACCAGATTCATCGCCTGCTTCGGATCGGCGTTCGTGAGGTGGAAGGACTTGACGATCTGGTCCTCGTAGCGCCGCCGTTTTTCGAGCGTTTCTGGATAGATCAACAGGGTGTTGTCGCTTAAGAATTTCTTCTCCAGCGCATGCTGGGCGAGCACCAGGTCTAGGGCCGATTCGACCTGGAGATCCTTCACGAAAATGCTCGTTTTGGCGTCACCCTTCACGTCTTTATCGAGCACGAAATTGATGCCGCTGGTGCGCGAGAGGGCCTCAAAGACCATGCTCAGCGGAGCCTCGCGGAACTCCAGCAAGGCAATGTGGTCGTCTTTCAGCCGAAGCTTCGGTTTGACCGGCGCGGGCGGCGCGGTGTGCGCGGAGAGGCGGCCCAGCATCTGTTTCGCTTCCAGGTTGTTCGGGTCTATGCTTAAGATCCGCGCCAGTTGCGCCTGGGCTTCCTTGGGGTCATGATCACCGATCAGATCCTTGGCCGTCCGGATCAGGCCCTGGTTCAGCTCCGCGTTCTTCGTCGACTCGAGCCCCGTCCGCGCCTGCGAATTGGCCCCGTCCAGATCCAGGACGCGCTGATACAACAGGCGCGCCTCTGGGAACTTCGACGCCGCGCGGGCCGCGTCCGCGTCCCGAAGCCGGTGATGGATCACATATTCTCGTTTCTGGCGCAGTTCGGCCCGAAGAAAGGAACTGCCGGGATCTTTCCGCACGGCCTCCTCGATCTTGGCCAGCCCGGCGTCCCATCGCCCGGCCTCGATGTCCGACACCCCCTCGCGGAACAACTGTTGGGCGCCGCAGCCCACGAGCCAGCCGACGAGGAGGACGCAGCCGAGCAGCAGACGTGTCCAGAGCGTTGCGCGATTCAAGAGTGTCATGATGGCGACCCTACGCTGATGGTTTGCTTGCGATCCAACGGCAGGTAGGTCACCGTCAGTTGACCGTCTTCCTCGCCGTCGATGGAATAGAGCTTGTCGAGGACTTGGCCGACCTCGACGGTATACAGCTTGTTGCTTTTGGTCAGAAAATACACGGTCCGTCCGGACGACTGCTGTTGCCTCCCGGCATACTTGTACGGAAAAGGCGGCGGCTGAGCCACAACGGGAGGCGGCGGCGGGACCGGCGCCTGATCGAGCTTCGCCTTCTGGACCGGGGCCGGCTGGGGGGGGCCGGCACGACCAGAAGCAACGGTGGGACCAGCGCCTGATCGAGCTTTGCCATCTGGACCGAGGCCGGCGGGGGGGGAAGTCGGCGCGACCACCGGCACAGGAGCCTCCACGACCACCAGTACGGGGGCCTCCATGATCACCGGTACGGGAGCCTGCACGACCACCGGCACAGGAGCCTCCA
>SWDL01000421.1 GCA_005116795.1 Nitrospira sp.
GTCTTGGGGGACTGCCTGAGGCGGTAATTGTCCTGGGTTCGCGGTCAGCACGATCCGCGGCGAGGCCGCATCCCCGCGAGCCACCATAGGCCGATCCTCCTGCATCAGTGACACGATCCGCATGGTCACGATCGAACTGACATAGCCCGACAGGCCGACGCATTCTTGGAAATAAGTGACGTTCGGTCCAGCCGTGATGACGACCGGCGCGCTCAAGGTCGGGGCTTGCCCGACCTCGACGATGTCCTTGGACTTCGATCGGAGCGACGAGGACATGGCCTTGGTTTGTACGTACAATTGTGACTGTCCGGGAGAGATCAGTAGACCGGGCGCGCGCGTCTGGATGCCCGAATAGGACCCGACGGCCTCCAGGCCCGCGCCGTCGGTCTGGACAAACAAGAGGTACTGGGTGTCCTCGTCGTCCCCCGGCATGACGACGGCAAGCGGTTCGGTCTGGCCGGCGCGATACGCATGCGCCGACGGGGCGGCAGCAATGACCAGCGGGGCGCCGCCGCTCGGCGCAAGTTGGAGCGCGGCCGCGCCAACCGTCTTCACCTCATACGACCCGGCCGGCACGACGGCCGAAGCTCCCTCCGGTGTCGAGAAATGCACCGCTTGATCGAGCTGGACCGTTGTGGGTTTGCTGTCATCCGTCGTCAGCGCCGACTCAAGGACCGGAGCCTCTGTGGCGCAGCCAACGAAGTGGAGACAGATTGAAAAAAGACCGGAACAAATGGCAATTCGACGGATCATCGGACTCTCATCTCCTCAGCAATGTTGCTCTCGGCTACGGGAATCATCACGGCTTCTTCGCCGGTTCAGCGGGTTCAGAAGGCCCTCTGCCCGCCTCCTGCCCCTCAACGCCCCGTGGGCGGACGAAGAGGCTGCTGGCGGCACCACCCTGCGACGACGTCGTCGGAGGACGGACCATCGTGGGGGCGACGCCGGTGTTCGGCACGGGCGCCTGCGTGATTGGGGCATTCAGCCGTGGCAACTGTACCATCGGTGGCGGTGGCTGCGCTTTCACCAGCTGAAACTGCACGGGGAGGCTCCAAGGCCCCGGCACTGCCTTCATGCTGGATCGCGCGCGCACTTGCCAGCGACCGATATATCCCCCCGTCACTCTCTCTTCCACCGGATAGCCGGCGAGCAGTTGCGCCTTGTTGACTGAAACGATGGTGGTGAAGGGGTAGGAGTGTTGCTGGTTGGCAGGTGCGTCAAGATATCGAAGTTCAAGTTCCGCAACATTGGTACTTCCGACTTTCGGCTCCGTCGCCGTGATGACAAGCTGTCCATGGGGGATCTTTGCGCCGGCTCCAGGCTTGACGATGACGAACATGTCTTCAGGAATTCTCATATTTTTGGCACGAGGATTCAGCGGTAGGGCGGGTGAGGGCGCCTGAACGAGCGGGCTTGGCAGTTTCGCAGTGGGCGCGCCAGGACCGACCGGGACCGGCCCACAGATCAACCCGATAGCATCGACGAAGCGCCCTGCCCGTACACGAATTCCCACCGCAACTTCACCGTCAGGACAGGCCTGGTCAGGCGGCTGCGTTCCGAAGGGACCCAATGGACTCAATATTTCATCCTCCCCCGGTTTGGGGAGTGGCTTCAACCCGAAAACCAACCCCTGTGTGGAAGCAGAAGGTGCAAGCGACGTGCAGTGCGCCTGAACATACTGGACATAGTGGTTGTCCGATCTGAGCACCGAGATCCTCCAGGACTGGATTGCAAGCTTGTTGACGCCGGACTCGTTACAAATCTTTTGGAGTTCTTGGCCTCCCATGCTGGTCCCGAAAGATTGACCGATTGACGGCGTGCCAAAGGTTTGGCTGCCCCGCAGCCAGGGGGCGCAGACCGGGGCGATGCTGTCCACCCACTCGCCGGTTCTGCCGGCAAGGCCGACAAGGTACCATCCCTTGGGGCAGTCGCCACGCAAAGGATTCCCTCCCAAGCCTCCATACACCGGCAAGTCTGTCGCTTGGCCGAGGTCCGGGCTCATCATCGCGATCCCAAACAACAGCAACAGCAGAGGCAGGGTGGAGCGGTGTACGGGTTGACGTGAGTGTTTCATACGTGCCTCCCTCCCGGTTGGCCCAAGCCTTTCGTCGCCTCTTCGCCCATCTCCTCTCTCCGCTATTGCTGGAGCGGCCAGGGCATCCCCGGAGGGCACGACACGGTCCCCTGACCGAAGTTGTTGGGATCCGGTTTATACTGACAGGCGATCCGCTTGTCGGCCAGCTTCAGCGTAAACCCGACGAACACTCCATTCGGCATCCTTTGTACGGCCTGCTTGCTGACGTCCATCCACTTGACAAAGCCGATGTCGACGCCTCCATACGCGGCAGCCACCACGACTTTCGGGAATGTCAGCGATTTGCCCCCTTGAGCCGCCAGTTCATACGTGTCCTTGATCCAGAGTTCACGATAGACCGTGCCCGTGACCCAACTGGTGACCAACAATTGGACACGCTCGCCGGCCTGGAGAGGGAGCATACCCGTCGCAATCACGGTGGCGTTGCCGAACACACAATGGTAGGGGTTCTTGGGGACGTCGCGCCGCCAGGGTGTGCGTGGGTTCGTCGTGACATAGGTCGTGGTCCCTTGTGGCGTCGGCGTCGGCACAGCAGGCGCTCCCCTGGTCATAATTGCCTCGGTCCGCTGGGCGATGACGGACCCGAGGTACCCCGAACCGGCCATAGTGCAATCCTCGTAATTGGAAGTCCGCTGGCCAGGTTGCACGGTGAAGTCGGTCGCCCTCCGCTCAAATTTCGGGGCCTCTTTGGGGAGTTCCTTATAGAGCGGCGATTTGATCTCCGTCAGCCTCGCGTTGAGCGTAGTTTTCACCGACGTGTTCCCCAGCGCTGAGAACGGCGCGCGCATCTTGACCCCACTGTACGAGCCGATCCCATCCAGCGCCGCGCCGCCCGGCAAGAGCAGCACCACATGATGGACATCCTCGCGAGGGGAGAGCGTCAGCGCGATGGGGGCCGAGACATCCACATTAAAATCGGAGGTCAGAGCCACAATGACAATAGGCGGCTGGCTCCCTTCAGGAATCAGGCGGAGTTGCGCCTCCACGGTGGGCTCGACTTGGTAATGCCCTGGCGCGGCCAGGACATCATCGCCCTCAGGAGCCGAAAAGTGGACCGCCTTCTCAAGTTGAATCCCGGTGGCGACGCTGAGGTACTCCGAAGCTGACACGCTTGGAGCCCCCCTTGCCGTGTCTGGCATGGCACCGGGCGGCGTCATCTCCTGCGTCGCGCAGGACGTGATGATCCCTTGCAATAGAAGGAAGATGGCTACAATGGTCATGCGCCGCATGGTTGACCTCCTCGTTGAAGAACAGGAGAAGCACACACTCGACTATTTCACCTTCGGATCCCAATTCGGAACCAGATCTTGGTACCAGTCGCCTAAGATCTTGACTTGGTCGAGCCGATCACGTCCGGTCTTCCCGTCTGGATAAATAAACTCACAGGTCTGAAAAGGACCGCCGAAATAGCCCACCGCCGTTTCGTTACTTCCTGCCGACACCCGCATGCAGGCGTAGAGTTGCGGTCTCGGGTCATCGGCTTTCTTTCCCGCGACCAGAGATCGGGCATCAACCCCGCCTCGCCAGAATCCTTGGAGCGTGTCGAATTCGCGCTGGTTCGCTTGTATGGTGCCATAGGCAATCGCACAGCCCTGATCCGCCACACTCAATCGCCCAGGCCACCGGGCGCCGTTGAGGTTAGTAATACAAGGCGCCCCTGTTCTGCTGTCTGGGCCGGGCTTCCCCAAGGGCATTGCGCTCTGAATCGTCTCTGACGATAGTGTTTGCCCATTGCCGGACGACGACTTGGGGGTCACGAAACTTTTCAAGAGCACGTCATAGCCCTGAACCACGACCGCCCGACCTTTCCACCCGATCTCACAGCCCGAAGACTGGGTGCTAATTTTGCCGGCAAGCCACCCCCCGTCGTAATAGGCGCGGCAGGTATAGAATATGAGTTGCCCCCCGGCACCGGATCCGACTCCCATCGCGCCTGGCGGAATGCTGCCGTTCGTGGCATACCCCCAGAACGGGGCAAGGACCTCATAGTTTGCGATCGGTCCGTTGACTGTTCGGCACCCTTTGCTGAGGGGCCAGATCCCTCCCACCCAGAGACTGCCGGGAGTTGAAGGGAGCGATCCGCGGCAAATGTAGACGGACCCAAAGTTATTCCTCCCTGCCGGGAAGGCCTCTTTCGGAATGGTCCCATTTGAGGCCTTAATCCATCCCCCGGGAGGGTAATAGATCTGCTGAATGGGCGCAGGGGCGTTCAGCGTCTTGATCCCCCCGATCATGCTGGCAATGCCGCGACCGCCCAGGCCACTCTCCGATCCCACAGCCGCCAACCCCGTTCCGCCGGGGGTGAGTAGAAAGACCCGCTGCGTGTCCTCCTCCCCCGCCACGATGCGAGCCGTGGGCACATCAATGTTCTCGTCATGGCTCAGCGCAATCGCGGCAAGCAGGACCGGCTTCGGCTGCTCTTTGCCGATCAGCTTGAGCTGTGACGCCTCGCCCTGCTGCACTTGATACTGCCCGGCTGGCACCAGCACGTCGGTCTCGCCGGGACCTACAAAATGCAGTGGCTGCTCCAGCGTCACCGTCGTAGCCGCGATGGCATCCATCGGCGCCGGTGCAATGGTCTCCGGCACCAACTCCGCCGTGGGCCTCATTTCGCCCATGTCCGTTGTACACCCACCGGCGCCGGCGAGCATTGCGAGCATCACACCCACTCGAGTCGTGCTATTCATGGCTGGCTCCTTTCTTCTGGTCCGAGGACATCCGAGGCACCACACATGGGGCAACCGATGCATGGATTCGTGCATTTACCTCTGAGTCGATTCGAGATGTGAAAAGGTTCAAGAGGAGGCGAGGGTGCTCTTGTCAGGGTACGGCGCCGGGAGAGAAACACGATGAAGAGACCCCAGCCGCCGTAGGTCAGTAAGGGAATGGCCCCGGATCTGGTACGGTCTGCTCGACGCCGTTGCGACATGCTGCCTCCGGGCCACGGAGTCACGCCTGCCGCCGCTGCGGACCGCTTCACGCGTAGCGGTGGGGGGGGATACTACAGCACCGAACGCAGAGGAAAGTCAACGACCGAAAGGTCTGCCGGGATAGAGCCAGAGCCCTTACGCCGCCTACACTTGCAGGCGAGGCTCGCGCGACGCGGCAGGCAGGCGCGAGAGTTCTTACGCGCGATTGAGGCCTTCCTCTAGACGCCTCATTCGGTTTTGCAGGGAGTGGCGAAGGGCATACGTGCTGGACGCCAGCCGACGTTGATAGAGGGCCATCAAGAATCCAACAAAAGGCATCAGAACTACTGCGATGAGGGTCCTATTTTCTTCACGCTTCACGCTTCACGCTTCACGCTTCACGCTTCACGCTTCACGCTTCGATCTCATCCTCCGTAAAGGCAGCCAGCAGGGAATTGTAAAAGTCGCGCTGGAGGATGGCCGGCCCATTCGCCGCGT
>SWDL01000422.1 GCA_005116795.1 Nitrospira sp.
GGTGGCGGTCGGCACCATCGTGGTCCGCGACGGACACGTCTTGTTGATTCGCCGCGGCATCGAGCCGGGCTACGGCCGATGGGTGTTTCCCGGCGGTTTCGTGGATCGTGGCGAGCCGCTTGAGGAGGCGGCCGTCCGGGAAGCGCTCGAAGAAAGTCATGTCGAGGTGCGCATCACCCGGCTCCTGAATGTCTATTCTGCGGCCGGGTCATCGGTGGTGGTCATCGTCTATGTGGCCGAGATGATCGGCGGCGCCGCCGGCGCGGGGGACGAAACCCTCGATGCCCAATGGTTTCCCATCAGAGGGATCCCTTGGGACGAGCTGGCCTTTCCCAGCACCACCCTCGCGCTCAGAGAGTATCTGAGCCTCCCGTCGTCACCCTAGAGTCCTTGCTCGCCGTTTTCTTGACTCCGTGGTTTTTGGGAGTCTATAATCCGACGGGTTTCCATCATTTTCTGCTGAAAAGCTGCGTAGATACGTGAGGTGCCTGCGGTGTTTTTTGTGGCGGCGATGGTCATGTATTTCCTCGGCACGGCCCTGTCCTTGGCCTATTTGCTTCGACGGTCCGAGGCGCTGTCCAACATCCTGCTGATCGTCACGGGTCTCGGGTTTCTGGTGCATACCGGCGCGCTCCTCACCAGAATGATCACCGGCGGATCCGCCCCGCTCAGCAGTTTCGGCGAGGCCATGTCGTTTTTCTCCTGGGCCTTGGTGCTGGTGTTTCTGCTCGTGGAGTTCCGGAACCGGGTGCCCGTGCTCGGCTCGTTTATCCTCCCGATCGCCTTCATTTCGATTGTCTCGGCTGCCGCCTTGCCCCAGGAGGTTCCCACGTTGGAACCGGTGCTGAAGACGGTCTGGGTCCACGTCATCCTGAGCATGCTCGGCACGGTCGGATTTGCGGTCGCCTTTGCCGCAGGGCTGATGTACCTGATCCAGGATGGGTTGCTGAAATCGAAGCGATTCAACGTGCTCTATGCGAAGCTGCCCCCGCTCGATTATCTCGACCGATTGAACCAGCAGTCGATCGTGCTCGGCTTCCCCCTCTTGACGCTCGGGATCATTACGGGCGCGCTCTCTGCGGAGTTCGCCCGGGGCTCGTATCTGAATTGGAATCCGGAACAGACCGGGGCTCTTATCACCTGGCTGTTCTATTTTATCGTGCTGGTCGGGCGGCTCACGGTCGGGTGGCGGGCCAAGCGCGCGGCCTATCTGACGATCATCGGGTTTGCCTGCGTCGTGCTCACCTTTATCGGCGTGCTCATGAAGAGCCACGGGACGATCGCCTGATGTCGGCCTTGACCTTCATCGTCGTCGGTCTCAGTCACAAGACGGCGCCGATCGAAGTCCGCGAGATGCTGGCGATTCCGCCCAGCCGGATGGACGAGGCGCTTGAACGGCTGATTCGGTATCCGGGGATCAAGGAAGGGCTGTTGCTCTCGACGTGCAACCGCGTCGAAGTCTACGCCGTGGTTGAACAGGCCGAAGCCGGGTATGCGCAGGCCCAGGAGTTTCTGGCCGACACGCACCTTTCGTTGACATCGGAACGGCTGACCCCGCATCTCTATCGGCACGCCGACGATCGGGCCATGACCCATCTCTTCCGGGTCGCGTCGAGTCTGGACTCGATGATCGTCGGGGAGCCGCAGATTCTGGGCCAAATTAAGGATGCCTTCGAGTCGGCGCTGACGCACAAGACGACCGGGGTGATCCTCAACAAGGTGGCGCGGAAGGCCATCTCGGTGGCCAAGCAGGTGCGGACGCAGACGAAGATCGCCGAGAACGCCGTCTCGGTCAGCTTTGCCGCGGTGGAACTGGCGCGAAAGATCTTCTCCACCCTGCGGGACAAGAGCGTCTTGCTGGTCGGCGCCGGCGAAATGGCGAAACTTGCCGCCAAGCACCTGATCGCCGGGGGGGTGGGTCGCGTCATGATCACCACCAGAGATTCGCAGCATGCCCTGGACTTAGCGCAGCGCTTCAACGGCACGCCCATTCCCTTCGATCAGTTCCGGCATGAGATGGCGGAGGCCGACATCGTGCTCTGTTCCACGGGGGCCTCGCACTATCTCATTCGCCGGGACGATGTCCAGGCGGCGGTGCGCCGCCGCATGAACCGTCCGATTTTCCTCATCGACATTTCGGTGCCGCGCAACATCGATCCCGCCGTCAAGGATGTGGACAACGCGTTCTTATTTGACATCGACGACCTGGAGCTTCGTGTCGAGCACAATCTGAACGAGCGTCGGGGGGAGGCGATGAAGGCCGAGCGGATGGTGCTCGAGCTGGAGGTCACGCCCACGATCGTCGAGCTGCGGAAGCGGGCGGACGACATTAAGCAAGGCGAACTGGAGAAGGCGCTTGCGAAACTGGCGAATTTGTCTCCCCAGGAGCGGAATGCGGTGGAGGCATTGGCGTCGGGCATCGTCAACAAACTGCTGCACGGTTCGCTGGTGACGCTGAAGGCGGAAGCGGAGTCCGCCAGCGGCGCGTTCTTCGTCGAGGCGGCGCGGAGATTCTTCAATTTGAACGGGGCGGCCGTCGTCGGTCCCTGTACGAGAGTGCGCGACGGCTCGGATGAGCTGTCTGTGCACGCAGAGGAGAGCGAGGGGGCCCCTCCGCTGGGATGTGCCGGCCTTCCTGCACGTGATCCTGGGACTGATGGGTGACTGGTTCGTGTCCTCACACGATCGGAGCAGGATCGGCATGGGGCCTTCGGCGCCGGCTTCCGCTGGACCGGCGGAAGCCGGGATGCCGGACACACTCCCAGGCTCGGGAGGACCGCAGCCGTTCAAGAGTCCCTCTCATGAGCCGAGGCGGTGACAAAGGACGTGATGTCTGGAGAGCAGACCGATCGGACGTCCTTGGTCATTGGGACCAGAGGAAGCACGCTGGCTCTCTGGCAGGCGGAATGGGTGCAAGCCCGGCTGCGCGAGTCGGCGCCCGGCCTCTCCGTCACGTTGCGTCGGATCAAGACATCGGGCGACAAGATTCTCGATGTGCCTTTGGCCAAGCTCGGGGGCAAGGGGCTGTTCGTCAAAGAAATCGAAGAGGCGCTGTTGCGCCGGGAGATCGACGTCGCCGTGCACAGCATGAAGGATGTGCCGACAGCCCTCCCGGAGGGCCTCGCACTGCTCTGCGTCCCGAAGCGGGAGGATCCGCGCGATGCCCTTCTGAGCCGAGCGGGAACCGCGTTTCGTGATCTCCCGTCTGGCGCGAAGGTGGGCACCAGTAGTCTGCGGCGACAGGCGCAATTGCTCCACCTCCGGCGGGATGTCACGATCACCATGTTGCGCGGCAACCTCGATACCCGATTGCGAAAACTCAAAGAGGGAGAGTTCGATGCCATCGTCTTGGCCGCTGCCGGGCTCAGGCGACTCGGGTGGACTGAGGCGGTGACCGAATATCTTTCCCCGGACACCTGCGTGCCTGCCATCGGACAGGGGGCCTTGGCGATCGAGGGGCGCCACGATGATCAACTGGTCCGGCGCCTCCTGGCTCCCTTGGAAGACGCGCCGACCCGCGTGGCGGTGACCGCCGAGCGGGCGTTGCTGGAGCGACTGGAAGGCGGCTGTCAAGTGCCCATTGCCGCCCACGCGTTGTTGCAGGGTGAGACGATCACCGTCGATGCGCTGGTGGCGAGCGTGGACGGGCGTTCGATCATTCGGGAGCGTCTGACGGGAAAGGCCACCGAGGCTCAGGAAATCGGACGGCGGTTGGCTGAACGGCTTCTGGCAGGGGGCGGGCGCGCGATTCTGAACGAGATCTACGGTCGAGCATGAGCGACAAGGCATCAGGAACGGGTAAGGTGTACTTGGTCGGCGCCGGCCCCGGCGACCCCAAGATCATCACGCTCCGCGGGAAGGAGTGCCTTCAGCGGGCGGAGGTGGTGCTCTATGACTACCTGGCGAATCCCGCGCTGCTGGCCTGGGCGCCCGCTGCGGCGGAGCGTCTCTACGTCGGGCGGCGGGGACGGCAGGCCTACGATGACCAGGACCACATCAATCATCTGCTCATCCAGAAAGCGCGTGAGGGAAAAACGGTGGTGCGGCTCAAGGGCGGGGATCCCTTCGTGTTCGGTCGTGGCGGGGAAGAGGCCGAGGCGGTCGCGGCTGCCGGTGTGCCCTATGAAATCGTCCCGGGAGTCACCGCTGCCGTGGCGGTGCCGGCCTATGCGGGTATTCCGGTCACGCACCGGACCTTCGCCTCATCGGTGGCGTTTCTTACGGCCCATGAAGATCCGAAGAAAGGCGCGTCCTCGCTCGATTGGTCGCGGATGGCGTCGGGTCCGGGGACCCTGGTGTTCTTGATGGGGGTGAAGAATCTCTCCACCGTCGTCGATCAGTTGGTCACCGAGGGCAAGTCTCCCGATCTGCCGGTGGCGGTGATTCGATGGGGCACACGCGCCGCGCAGCGGACCGTGGTGGGCGCGTTGCGGGACATCGCGCAGAAGGTCGCCGAGGCGAAGCTGGAGCCCCCGGCGTTGGTGGTGGTCGGCGATGTGGTCCGGCTTCGGGAGCGGCTCAACTGGTTTGAATCGAAGCCGCTCTTCGGGAAACGGGTGTTGGTCACCCGTGCCCC
>SWDL01000423.1 GCA_005116795.1 Nitrospira sp.
ATGACCGGGGTGACGATCACGTCGCCACGCCGGACTGTGCCCGCATCGGCCGGTGTCAGGACGAGCCGCACGGGGCCTTCACCCACCCCCGCGCCGATCGGCAGTCCTCGCAGCAGCACACCCAACGACTTTGCCTCCGGCTGCTGAGCGTCATGATCGGCCGATGCCTGTGTCAGTTCCCCCAGCCCGCGGATGACGTCGGACGGCGTTTCCCGCGCAAGCCGATCGCCTTCGGCCCTCCGCTGCGCCACCCATTCTGGGCCTCGTAATCCCGTGCCTTCGGCGAGCAGCCGAATCTCCTCAGGGAGCAGAAAGAACAGGTCCTCGCGATGAGTGAGGCGCCCCGTGGCGACGAAATGATCGGCCATCTGGAGTTCCAACCTCCGCGCGGCGGCGCTGAAGTACATGAGATGGTGGCGGTTGGCTTCACGGAGTGCAAGGAACCGATCAAGCCGGCGGTGCCACCACCGGAAGCAGATCCATTCATGCCGGCGCCGGCCGAACCGCTGCCGGATGTCGTCGAGCGCTGCCCGACGCTTCATGGCTGTGACTTGCGCAGAGTCTTCTGCCGCGCGCGGCGAGGGCGCCGGGAGTTGGGCTCGAATGACGCCGAGGACGTACTCCGGGATGTCCGCGAAGCGCGGTGAGGCGACATCGGATTCCGCCAGGCCGCGGTGACCGTAGTCGCGCAAGTAGACATCAAACTTCGTCAGGAACGTGGTCCCGGCGAGCGCCGCGCGGAATCCTTGTGGGCGCCAGGGCTCGGCGAGGAGAAACGCGCGGGCCGGGGGCTCCCGGCATGCCGCCTCCGCGAGAGCGGTCAATCGGTAAATCTGGTTGGCGCTGATGACGGCGCCGGACCCTTGAAGCGACGCGTTCAACCGGGCCCGCCACTCCAAGCCCAGGCGTCGTTCCAGGAGCAGTCCCAGCACCATGAAGGCTTGAGAGACCCCGCCGACGATGGCAAAGGTCAGATCGCGCTCGCGAAGGCGCTGATTGATCGCGCTCAATTGCCGGAGCAGGGCGGCCGGGGAGGACAGGGTGGCGTCGTCATCCTGTGGAACGCGGGCCATGTCCTTCATCTCACGAAACCAACCCTCTGCCCGCCTCGCGGCTCGCCGGATCTTCGCTTCCATGAGGAGGCCGGCCCGTGCCACCTTCCACCAGGATAAGGGGGCGGGGCCATACGGGATGGGCGCGCCCTCCCCGCCCATCTGTTCGGTCACCAATCGCGGGTCACCCCGGAGTTGTGCGGTGAAGGATTGGAACAACGACACGTTGATGTATGGCCGTCCAGCCACGATGCGGATCGATGAGGTTCCCGCCGGGATCCGACAACCGAGTGCGCGATAGTGACGGAGAATGCCGTGCTCCATGAACTCTTCCAGGAAGGCCAAGCCCAGAGGGCTTGGCAGGTCGGGCATGGTCTCTTTGAAGTTGGCCCGAGACCAGGTGCTGGTGGCGTCGCTCAGGCCGGTTCGCACAGAGTGCGGCGCAATCACCCTCGCTTGGAGAAGCCACAGGGCCGTCTCATCCTGTGCCCATTCCACATCGACGTCGGTCTTCAGACACGCCGCCGCCTGCGTCACGAGCTGTGCGAGCCTCAGCACGTCGGCCTCGTCGAGAGAGGGCGCGGCGCGTCTAGACGGGGACAGGGCGTGATCGACCACCCCCTGCTCCGTGACGATTCTCGCGGAGGACTTCTCACTAATGGCGCGCTGCCTGACCCTCGGCGCGGGTTGGGCAGGCGGCATGTCGATGAGGAAGGAATCCGGTGTCACGGTGCCGTTCACGAGGGGCTCCGCCAGTCCCGGCACCGCGTTGACCACGACGACGTGGGGTTCGCCCGTCACGGGATGGCAGGAGAACGCGACGCCGGCGGCCCTCGCGGCGAGGAGGGGCTGAATCAGGACGGCCATCGTCGGCAGGCGGGCATCGCGCGCCCTTGTCAGGGCTGAGAGGGTCCAGCACGAGGCCCAGACCGAAGGGATGGCGGAGGCCATCTCTTCGCGGAGCAGGCCCAGCCGCGATCGGTAGGCGCCGGCCAGGCTCAGCCGAGGGCCGTCTTCGTCGATGGCGCTGGATCGAACGGCCCACCAGCGGACGCGACTGCCCGGCCGGTTCAGCTCCAGTGTCTGGAGCGCATCGTCGAGTTCGTGGAGGACTTGAGGAGGGACGGCGAGCCGGGCCATCTGCTGCTGATACTCGTGCAGCCGTTGAACGCGATCGGCCGGCCCTGCCGTGACCAGGCGGGCCCAGGCGGCCTCGGCATCGAAGCCGATCTCCCGTATCGCCAGGCGAACCGCCCCGGTCGTCACGCAGATCCCGGGTGGCACCTGAAATCCCAGCCGCAGCAACGCCCCCAAGCCGGCGGCTTTTCCCCCGACGAGGCGCGGGTCCGAACAATCCGGGAGCGGAAGAATCAGCGGCTCGGGCATGGTCTCCGTAGGAATTCACACGAACGCCGCGGGGATGATAACGCGAGACCGAGATAGAGGTCGTTGACGTTCGTGCCCGTGGGGCCGGTGACGAGATGGCCGCCGACTTTCTTGAAAAAGGTGTGCGAATCATTCCGTCCTGTCGCCCCCTCGACGCTGATCTGCAGGCGACGGGCCTTCTCCAGTGTCTCCCCATTCACGATCGCTCCCGCCGCATCGGTCGGGCCGTCCCGTCCGTCCGTCCCCATCGCCGCCACCCAGGCGTCTTTCAGGCCGGCGATGGTCGTCGCGCCGGCGAGCGCAAACTCCTGTGCGCGGCCTCCTCGCCCTCGGCCTGTCACCCTGACGGTCACTTCGCCGCCTGCGAGGAGGCAAGCCGGGCGGCGGCCTGGCCTCTCGTCTCTCGCCAGGCGCTTCAGTCCAGCCGCAAAGGCATGAGCGGCCTGGTCAACGTTTCCGACCAAGGGGGCACGAATTGAAGAGACGCGGAGTCCGGCCTGCCGGGCCGCCTGGGCCACGGCACGGAGGGCCGTTTGGTTGTTGCCGAGCACATGATGGGAGACGCGGCGAAAGATCGGCGATCCGGGTTTGGGCGTCTCTTCCCGCTTTCCCCGGACGCCGGCTGTGAGATGGGTCCGAACAGGGGCCGGCAGGCTGTGCCAGAGTCGGCGCCTGCGCAAGATTCGACAGGCCTGACGAAAGGTCGAGGGATCCGGCGCCGTCGGGCCCGACCCGATCGTCGAGAGGTCGTCGCCGATCACGTCGGACAGGACGAGCGTCACCACCCGGGCCCTCGTGGCAGCCGCCAGTCGCCCGCCGCTGATCGACGACAGGTGTTTGCGCACGATATTGATATCCGCGATCGGGGCTCCGCACCGGAGAAGACTGTTCGTCACCCGGGAGACGTCGCGGAGCGTCAGGCCCGGAGCCGGGGCAGACAACAGGCTGGAGGCCCCGCCGGATAGCACGACGCACAGGAGGTCTTCGGGGGTCAGGTCACGAACCATCGCCAGCATGCGCGCCGCGGCGCGCGCACCGGCCTGATCCGGCAGGGGATGGCCGGCCTCGACGACGTCGATGCGTCTCGTGCGGGGGCGTCGAAGGGACGGGACGGTCACGACCAGTCCGCCACTGAGAGCGGACCCGAGGCGCGCTTCGAGGGCCGCGGCCATGTGCCCACTCGCCTTGCCGGCCCCGACGACGAGGAGGCGCTGTCTCGTGCGAAGATGGTAGGTCTTCGGGCCGATCCTGAGTCGAGTCCCTCGACGGGTGACCGATCGGCGGATGGCCTGCGCAGGGTCAGCCGCGGCCAGCCCTGCGCGAATCAGACGGGTGAGGATTCGAGGCACACCGGACAGCCGGATTTGAAGGGGGATCACGGATGACGGACTACGGCGTGCGGTCTTGTTTGAAGCATCGATCGGGACATTGCTGTTTGGGCACTTTCAATTGGTGGTTCCCCTTGGGGAGAGAATCGGTCTTGATTTCCGGGTTCAAGAGCCGCAGTTCCAGGAAGTAACTTCCGTAGTCCTGGGCGATCGCTGAGAGGTGGCGTTGCGCTTCTTTCACGGCCACCGTGACGGTTTCCGTCTCCAGGGGCGCATAGAGGTCTTTCTTGCTGAGCCCCAAGTACTTTTCGGGCTGTGAGTAGATCTCCTTGGCGGCGATGATCCGGGGGACATACCGCATCGTTTCCCGCACATAGCTGAGCCGCCAGTAGTCGTTGACCCGCTGCTCCTTCAAGAGTCTGCGGATGCCCCCGTCTCCGGCATTGTAGGCGGCCATCGCCAGGAACCAATCGCCGAACTCTTGATTGAGGTGCCGCAGAAATTTGATCGCCGCGTCGGTCGACATTTCAAGATTCCGACGGTCGTCCCGCCATCGGGTGGTGTTGAGTTGATAGCGTTTCCCGGTCGAGCTGATGAACTGCCAGGGGCCCGAGGCCTTGGCGCGCGAGTAGGCGGCGGCGATGCATTTGCTCTCGACCAGCAGCATGAATTTCAGGTCGTCCGGGAGTCCGGCTTCGGCCAACTGTTTCTCGACCGGGGGAAAGCAGCGGCCCATTCGTTTGGCCATGATGATGCTTTCTCCCTCCTCGGCGAGAAATTGGTAGAACTCGTACTCGACCCGTTCGCGGACCTGCCAATTGTCCAGTGGGATGGCTTGCCCGGCAAACCACAGTCGTTCCGGGAGTTTGAACGAACTCAGAAAGTGCCGCTGGCCGGCGCGCTCGATCTCCGGGATGATGACGAGGCGCTCTTCGCTCTCCGGTGAGGGGTAGAGCGTCTCCGGCGCCGTGCCGTTCTCGTCGGCGACTTCCGGCTGACCGGTGAGCGCCGCCGCCCCTGTCGTCGGGCTGTCGCCCGCATGTGCGCCGTCAGGAGCCGACTTTCCGGGACGCGTACTTGCCGTCGGCTCCGCCATGAGAGATGAGGCCACGAGCGCCAAGGCGAGGGTCAGGGCGATGCAGGGGACGGCCCCTGGGCGGAACGTTGTTCGGATGGGTTCAGTGTTCAATCGTATCTCCTCGTCTGTTCAAGAACAAGATATCCTATCAAGGCGTGGGTGTTCCCACAAGGCTTCTCTCCTATTCCTTTGTGGTAGACTTCCCGCCCATGAGGGCCCTGACCATCCTCCAGCGGCAGGTAATCGAATGTCATCTCTGCTCCCGCCTAGTAGAGTATCGGCAGGAGATCGCGAAAACCAAACGCCGGCAATACCGGGACTGGGACTATTGGGGCCGTCCGGTTCCTGGGTTTGGGGCCCGTGACGCCCGATTGTTCGTCTTGGGGCTGGCCCCGGCGGCCCATGGGGGCAATCGCACGGGACGCGTGTTTACCGGTGATCGGAGCGGAGAGTGGCTCTATGAAGCCTTGCACCGGTTCGGCTTCGCCAATCAGCCGACCTCCACGCATCGGGAGGACGGCCTGGCGCTTTGCGACTGTTACGTGGCGGCCGCCGTCCGCTGCGCCCCGCCGGCGAACAAGCCGCTGCCTGAAGAATTCGACCGGTGCCGGCCCTATCTCCTGGAGGAGCTTCGCCTGCTGAAGCAGGTGCGCGTGGTGGTGGCGCTCGGGAAACTGGCCTTCGATCAGTATCTGAAGGCCTGCCGCGCAATGGGACAGGTGGTCCCCACGCCTGTGCCGGCGTTCGGCCATGGCGTGACGTCCCGCCTGCCCCAGGGCGTGACGCTCATCGGATCCTATCATCCCAGCCAGCAAAATACCTTCACCGGAACACTCACGCGGCCGATGTTTCATGCGGTGTTCCGGAAGGCGAGAGCGGCGCTGAATCGGTCCAGGTGAGGAAGAAGATACGAGAGGTGGTCCGTGGTCGGTGGAGGGTGGTCGGTGAAACCATCCTCCACTGACCACCGACCACTCTTAAGAATCTACTTCCGTCCGGTCGCTTCCCAATCGGCCAGGAATTTCTTCAAGCCGTTGTCGGTCAAGGGGTGCTTGTAGAGCATGTGAAACACCGAGGACGGCATGGTGCAGATGTGGCCGCCGGCCAGGGCGGCCTCCACCACGTGTTGCGGATGTCGGACGCTCGCGACGAGCACGAGGGTCTTGTAGTCGTAATTCTTGTAGATCGTGATGATCTGCCGAATCAGCTCCATGCCGTTGGTGCTGATGTCGTCCAGCCGTCCGATAAAGGGCGACACGCACCAGGCGCCGGCCTTGGCGGCCAGGAGCGCCTGCGTCGGGGTAAAACAGAGGGTGACGTTGACGCGAATCCCTTCGGCCGACAATTTCTTGGTAGCCTTCAGTCCTTCGGGAATCAGAGGACATTTGACGACGACGTTCTTGTGGATCTTGGCCAACTCGCGCCCTTCCTTAACCATCGCATCGGCTTCGAGGCTGACGACCTCCGCGCTGATCGGGCCGTCGCCGATCTTGCAGATTTCCAGCACGACGTCCTTGAAGATGCGCCCCTCCTTGGCCACAAGCGACGGGTTGGTCGTCACGCCGTCGATCAGGCCGGAGCTCGCGGCTTCGTGGATTTCTTTGACGTTGGCGGTATCGAGAAAAATCAGCATGGCCGCGTCCTTTCGGTTGGGTCGGTGAGTCCGTCCAGCTCTATGGCTGTCATTGATTCTATACCAATCCACCAGGAAAGCAATGAACGCGGGGCTCGGTCGTTTGACAGTCTCGCGGGGGCTGCATAGAATGATGAATCGACGTGCGTGGTGCGTATCTTCGGCGTTCCGAACCGGTGAAGGAGGCGACGCGATGATGAGTCGAACACAGAGGCGCCTGGGTTGGGCAATGGCCGCCCTCCTGCTGGCCGGGTGTGGAGGAGGAAATCCGTACCTCGATGCGACCCTGAAGCCGGCAGAATTACAGGGCAAGGACAAGGCCTGGTTCGAGAAGAACTGGGGGGCGCCGAGCGGCAAGGCGCCGCGCTTTTTCGGTGGAGAAACCTGGACCTATTTCCGGATCGCCGGCGGCACCTCGAGCCGGTTCGGGGATTTTAATTACACGCCGAATCAGTGCCAGATCACGTTGAAATTCGGAAAGGATGACAAGCTGGATGACTCCAGCTATTCAGGCTGTTAGGGCTCGTTAATAAATAACTGACTCATCTTCGACCATGCCCTTTCGGATGAATCGTGTAGTTCCAGTCGCCATGAAATCGATCCCGCTCAATGTTCAGGCTGGCCATCTGTGCGTCCGTGATTTTCTCTCCCTCGGGGTAGCGTCCAGGGTCGAGTTCGCAGCGCACCTTCAGTCCCGTGCCCGTTCGCGTCGCCGCGATCGAGTTGACGATGACGGCAAGGCTCGCCAGCGGCCGGCCGCGCCAGTTCTTGCTGATGAACGAAAACAGCCTGTGCTCGATCTTGTTCCACTTGCTGGTTCCCGGCGGGACACGTCGAAAGAGATGGGGTCATTGCTTGACGTTGCATCTCAGCCCACCTATGCTCCGCGCCCATGGCTGGTCAACTGCGTGTGGAATACCCGGGCGCGCTCTACCACCTCACCGCGCGCGGCAACGACCAGCAGACGATCTTTCATGATGAGACCGACGGTCTGCGACATGGGGTCTGGTCTTGCAATATGACAGCACAAGGTAGTCGGGACGCGGGATCGGGGGCCTTCTGCGGCAACCATCACCTGCCGTGTGGTTCCGAGGGGGACAGACACCTCGCGGAGACGCGGGGAAGGGTGTCAGTCCCCCTTTCTTTGAAGCATGACACGGTACCGGAAGTCGTTGCTCGATTCTGGCACGGGAAGAATGAAAGGTACCGGGAGTCATTGCTCTCGAAGCAACCGTGTTCCGGCCATGCTCACGTTCGGAGAAGGCGGGCATCACAATGACCATGCGTTCCCGCGCGTGGCATTTCATAGGCTGTTGAAGTGATCGCGATGCGGCATCGACGGAAGAAGTCGCACATCCGGCTGAAGGTTCCGCCTGTGCTCGCCGTCACATTCTCTACGTGACGCGATGGCAGACCGACTCGCGTGCGTCACGCGTGTGCCGTGACGCCCGGGGGAACCGACCATTTCTGGAAGTGGTGATGACGAGGCCGGCGAGGTGGACGACTCTGAGCAGCAAAGAGAAGGATGTGCTGATGTTGTTTGCGGAAGGCAGGACGAATGCGGCGATTGCCCGGCCGCTGGGCATCAGTCCACGGACTGTGCAGAAACATCTTGAGCGGATCTTTTTAAACTGGGTGCGCGTTCGCGGACCGAGGTGGTGGCGATGGTCTATCGGAAGCGGCTTGAGCGCGATGCAGGACAGACGATTCCCTCGTGGCTCTATCAGGAATACCTGAGGTGGAGGAATCGGCCATTTTCACGCTGTGGTGTTGGACCCCGCTTCGGTATTCGCGCTGGGATCTCTTACTAGGTTGTTCGGACCGGATACTGTCCGATCAACGGGTCGGGTGTCAGGATGAGCATTTCGTGCTCCAAGGCCTGGCAGACGAGCATACGGTCGAACGGATCCTGGTGGTGCTGCGGGAGCTTGTGCGCATACAGGGTGGCGGCTTCAGTGAGCGGGAGCGTGTCGATGCCGTGGCGTTTCCGCTGGGCCGGGATAAACCGTTCCGGAGGTTCCGGAAACGGGAGTTTGCCGATCGTAAATTTCACGCTCATCTCCCAGACTGAGACCGCGCTCAGGAAGACCTCATGGCTTGCGTCGAGAAAAAGTGCTCGCGCAGTGGAGGACAGGTCGGACGCATCGGTGATGATCCACAGAAAGGTACAGGTGTCGAGCAGGATTTTCACCGGTCCGGCCCTGTGAAGGCTTCAAGGAAGTCCTTTGGAAGAGGCTCGAAGAAGGACGCCGGAATCTTCATTACTCCCTTTGCGCCTCCGAGGCGACGGGGCTTGTCCTGAAGCCCTGGCAGCGCGCGAATCTCGGCGATCGGCTCATTATGGCGGCAGAGGATAATGGTTTTGCCCTTTGTCAGCTTGTTCAGGTAGCGGGACAAATGGGTCTTGGCCTCATGGATGTTCAGTCGAATCATGGCTTAAATATAGACTAAGATATGAACTAAGTCAAGACGAGTGGGCAGTCACGCAAGTGCCTATCGAACGGACCCCTATCCGCGCGGTTTCGCCCGCCTGGTCGGCGGGGCGGTGAGGGGATCGTCCGGCCAGCGGAACTAATGGGGGGGTAAGTCTTGTATTGAGCAATTGACCGGCGATCATCGCGAAGTGGGTCTGCGGGTGAGGATGGATTGTTGGTCCGACTCGCCCGCGCGCGGCAGCGGATGAAATTGCGTTCTCCCGCCTGCCGGCTTAGAATTCCAGCTATCTTCAGGATTCGTTATGGCGACTGCGAAGCAATCCCTCGTTACCTCCACCCCTGACATCCTAGGCGGTACGCCGGTCTTTCAAGGTCACGAGGTGGTCACGGTGCCGCAAGCTGGTTGGGCGGGTATCCAGAACGGAGAACGGCCGGCATCGTGCTTCAGGTGCCGACCAATCGCTTGAAAGACCTTCGTCCCTGAGCCTGTTGCGGAGCAGGCCGAGTTCATGTACATGCACCAATGGGTCG
>SWDL01000394.1:0-2786 GCA_005116795.1 Nitrospira sp.
CTTCAGTCTGAACACCGCTCGTCGCCGCACGCGCTCCATGAAACGCGCAGCATCTCCCCCTGATACCACGTACGACTCCAGCGATCGGCGATGCCGTTGAGATTCCCGGTCCACCGCTGAAGTAGTAATACTTTAGTTGGCCCCCTGAACGGGGAATAGGTTTGATCAGTGAAACAGCGTAAAGGAATAGCCAATTCTTAGCCGATTCTTAGATGAGTCTTGGTCCGCTCTTAGGTAGTCGACGCGGATCGAGAAGATGACGCGCAGTTTACGTAAGTAGTAACTGATAAGTAATTAACTCCATGATCGGGACGAGAGGTAAAGGGGAGTCATCATGTATTTACCAGGGGATTCATCGAAGCGGCGGATTCGGGAAGCGCAGAACGCGCGAAACAATCGGGCGGAGATCGTCAAGGCGCTCTCCGACGGCCAGGTCTCGCGACGAGATCTCTTCAAGTGGGGGCTGTTCACGGGGGCGGGGCTGCTGGTCGCGAAGAACGGCTTGAGTCCCTACGCCAGGAGCGCCTTTGCCGCGGGGCCGACGGGCGTTCCGCCGACGCCGATCGGCGGCGCCTTGCCGTTCACTCAACGGATGCCGCGGCTTCATTATGTCCCGCCGGCGCCCCTGGCGAAGATCGTGCAGCCGACCGGCGAGTGGGAGGCCCAATGGCCGGCCGGCCTCTTGCCGCATGCGGGGGCCAACGCGAAGCGCCTCTCCTGGCACACGGACTTCAGCGACCACGCCGCGGGCAATACCCCGGCAAATCCCTTCATCAACCCCCTCACCCATCGGGGCCCGCTCGAAGGCCGCCCGCCCGGCGAGCGGTTCGGGCATCAACGGTGGAAAGAGTTCTTCCCCCAAGTGGGCTACGCATTGGCGCTCGGGGAGTGCGCGGCGGGCGTCAAGTTCCACCCGGCCTGGCCGGAACAGCTCCCGAACAAGGTGTGGCCCATGTATGAGTTCGAGGGATTTGGGGTTAAGGGAATCTTGCCGCCCATGCTCTTTAAGGGTCGTTATGGGGAGCCCATCCTCATGCGGATGTACAACAACCTGCCGGTGGACCGCACCAACAACGGCGGGTTCGGCCGCAATGAGCTCTCGACGCACTTCCATAACGCCCACAACGGGGCGGAGAGCGACGGCGCCTCCAACGCCTACCACTTTCCCGGGACTTTCTACGACTACCATTGGGGAACCACCTTGGCGCGGCACGACGAAATCAATCGGGACGCCGCCGATCCGCGGGCCTCGGGCCCGGACGGCCACGGTGGGCTGATCCACGTGCCCGGCGACTTCCGCGAGTTGCAAGGCAGCCTGTGGTTCCACGACCACCGGTTCTTTTTCACCTCCGAGAACGTCTACAAGGGCAATGCGGCGTTGATGAACTACTACAGCGGGCCGGATCGCGGGAATGAGACGCTGACCGACGGCGTGAACCTCCGGCTCCCCAGCGGCAGCCTGCTGGATTGGGGCAACCTCGATTTCGACGTGAATCTCTTCATCTCGGATGCGGCGACCGATCTGGATGGACAGTATTTCTTCGACATCTTCACCACCGATGGGTTCGTGGGCGATCGGCTGCTGACCAATTTCGCCTGGCAACCGTACATGGAGGTCTTGCCGCGGAAGTATCGCTTCCGCCTCATCAACGGGTCCATGTCGCGGTTCATTCAGTTGGCCTTGGCCGACCAGAACGGCCAATTCGTCCCGTTCCAATTCATCGCCAACGACGGCAACTTCGTCGTCCGTCCGCTGTCGTTACGGGTGCTGGACCAGCAGAGCACGGCGGAGCGGTACGACATCGTGGTGGATTTCTCACGGTTCGCGATCGGCGACAAGATCTGCTTAGTGAATCTCCTGCAGCAAACCGACGGGCGCAAGCCGGACGGGGCCTTGTCGCTGGCGAAGGCGCTGGCGAAGGATTCACCGGACACCGCCGTCGGCCCGGTGATGGAGTTCCGCATCGTGAGCGAGGTCGAGAGCGTGGATGTGCCGGGCCACATCCATCGCGCAGGCGACCCGGATCCGAGTCAGGTGCCGCTCACGCTGACCGAGCAGATTCCCATCGTCGCCCCGGTGCGCGAGCGGCATGTTGAGTTTGGGCGAGGCAACGGGGATTCGCGGGATGACCTCACGGGGCAATGTACCCCCGAGTGCGGGGAGCAGGCGGAATCCTTCCCCTGGATCATCAAGGTCAACGGGGAGGCGGCACATTCGCTCAACGCCAACCGCATCTCGCTGCTGATTCCGAAACCGGGCGAAGTCGAGCATTGGACCTATCAGAACGGCGGCGGGGGCTGGGACCATCCGATCCACCTCCACTTCGAAGAAGGCGTGACCATGAATCGCGGCGACAAGACGATCCCGGCGACGGAGCGCCTGGTGCGGAAGGATGTCTGGCGGCTGAAGCCGAGCGGGCAGGTCCAGTTCCAGGTGCGGTTCGGGGAGTATGGCGGCGCCTACGTGAACCACTGCCACAACACGGTGCACGAAGACTTTGCCATGTTGCTGCGCTATCAAATCTTGACGGACAAGGACAACCCGAAGTCCGACGTGCACGTGGACATTATCCCGACTCTGGGGGCGGGCCTCTCGTTGGTCGAAGCGTTGGAGACGCTCCGAGAAAAAGAGCGCCATCCCGATTTGAAGCAAGTGCTGGAACAGATGCTTGCCAAGCTTCGAGAAGGGCGCCCGTTCTCCTCGGCGCTGGAGCAATTGCCCTCCAGCTTCCCTCCGCTCTATGTGGCCACCATTCGCGCGAGCGAGAAAACGGGCGATCTCCGCG
>SWDL01000394.1:2796-6521 GCA_005116795.1 Nitrospira sp.
TTGTCGCGGTATATCGCCTACCAGGTGCAACTGGACCAGGTCCGCAAGAAGCTCGTGAGCGCCTCGATTTATCCGATCGTCCTGCTCGTCGTCGGCGGACTCGTGATGCTATTCTTGCTGATGTACGTGGTGCCCAAGTTCAGCCGCATCTATGAGGAAGCCGGCAAGGACCTGCCCCTGTTGTCGAAGCTGTTGCTGCAGTGGGGGCGGGTGATGGAGGGACACGGACCTCTCATGATGGGCCTGATGGGGCCGGCCATGGGAGGGGTCGCCTATGGGATGACCCGTCCGGCCGTCAGGTCGTGGATGGTCGCCCATCTTCGATCGGTTCCCGCCATCGGGAGCCGGCTTCACATTTTTGATCTGGCACGATTCTATCGCACGTTGGGCATGTTGGTGCGGGGCGGCATCCCGATCGTGGCCGCCATTGAGATGGTCTCCGGCATTCTGCCCCTGTCCTTGCGCGCGCCGCTCCAGTCGGCGGTTCGGGATCTCCGTGAGGGGAAGCCGATCTCCCACGCGATGGAATCGCGCGGCCTGACGACTCCCGTGGCCCACCGCATGTTGCGGGTCGGGGAGCGGACGGGGCAGATGGGCGAGATGATGGAGCGCATCGCGGTCTTCTACGATGAGGACATCGCGCGCGTGCTGGATTGGCTGACGAAACTGATCGAACCCGTGCTGATGGCCGCCATCGGCCTCGTGATCGGGACGATCGTGCTCCTCATGTATTTCCCGATTTTCGAACTCGCGGGGAGTATCCAATGAACCACACCGACCACGCGATCGCCGGTCGCGACGGATTCTCGCTGAGCCAGTTGGCGCTCGCGAAGGCCGACGCCGTCCGTGAGAAGCGTCGCCTGATCGAGGCGCTGGACGATCAGGCGACGATGAGCCACGACGAGTGTGCGGCGAAACTGGCCGCGACCTTTCACTACCGCTGTCTGAGCCACGATGCGCTGCACGCCTGCGAGGCCGATTTTCACACCATCTCCTATCCCGAGGCTGTGGCGCATGAATGCCTGCCGTTCCGCGACGAGGACGGCCTCCTCTGTGTGGCGTTTTGCGATCCCTTCGATCCGGTCAGGCAAGCCTGGGCGAATGAGCATCTCCGGGAGCCCGCGGTGTGGGTCCTCGTCCATCGCGTCGCGCTGCTCTCGATGTGCGCAAAGTACGAGGCCGAGGCCCGCGCGATGGACGACGTGCTTGCGGTCGGCGAGGAGGGACGCCGGACGTCCGAGGCCATGGAAGACCTGTCGATCAAGTCGATCAGCGAGGGGACCAGCCCCGTGGTCAAGCTGGTGCATTCGACGATTTATGACGCCTTCAAGGTGGGCGCCAGCGACATCCATCTGGAGGCGGGGACGTCGGATCTCACGATCAGATATCGCGTCGACGGGGTGCTGATCAAAGTCAAAGTGGTGGAAGGCAAGGAGCTGGCCGAGCAGGCGATCTCCCGCATCAAAGTCATGTCGGAGCTGGATATCGCCGAGCGGCGGATTCCCCAAGACGGCCGGTTCAAGCTGGCCGTCCTCGGTCGGGTAGTGGATTTCCGGGTGTCTGTGATGCCCAGCATCTATGGAGAAGATTCGGTGATCCGGATTCTGGATAAGCAGGCATTGTCGCAGCAGAGTCAGGGCCTTCGGCTCGATCTCGTCGGCTTCGACGAGCAGACGGTGTCGCAAATCCGCGGACTCGCCTCCGAGCCCTACGGCCTGATGCTGGTCACCGGCCCGACGGGGAGCGGGAAAACGACCACCCTCTATGCCGTGCTCAGCGAGGTGAACCATGGCCATGACAAGATCATCACGATCGAGGATCCGGTGGAGTACCAACTGGCCGGGATTCTGCAGATTCCTGTGAACGAGAAAAAAGGCCTGACGTTTTCCCGCGGCCTGCGCTCGATCCTGCGTCACGATCCCGACAAGATCATGGTGGGAGAAATCCGGGATGCGGAAACCGCGCAAATCGCCGTCCAGTCGGCCTTGACGGGACACCTGGTCTTGGCGACGGTGCATGCCAACAATGTGTTGGACATTATCGGCCGGTTCCTCCATATGGGCGTGGAGCCCTATAATTTCGTCTCGGCGTTAAACGGGGTCGTCGCCCAACGTCTCGTTCGTGTCCTCTGCGTCCGCTGTGTCCAGCCTCACCGTCCGGACCCCAAACTTCTGGCTGCGTCACGACTGACCGATGCGGCCGTCGTGGACTTCGACTTCCGAATCGGTCGCGGCTGCGAGCACTGTCACGGCACCGGGTACAAAGGACGCCGGGCCATCGCGGAAGTGCTGCTGCTCGATGACGAGATCCGTGAGCAGATCATCGCCCGAGAACCGATCCGTCGAATCAAAGACACGGCACGGGCCGCCGGCACTCGTTTTCTTCGAGAGTCTGCGGTGGACTTGGTTCGTCAAGGGATCACGACGTTGGAGGAGATCAACCGTGTCACCTTTGTGGCCTGACCGACTCAGCGTCCTCATGTGCCCCGACCGCTTGATGGCGGCGTATCGCCCTCGGGGCATCCGATCGCGCGCGATGACGGTGACGGTCGTCCCGGTGCCCGCCGCCTCCGACGGCGCGACGAGCTGGGAGCCGGCGGCGAGGCGGGGGGCGGCGCTCCGGATCATTCTCTCCAACCATTTCGTTCGCTATGCCTTGGTGCCCTGGAGCGATCACTTAAGCAATGAGCAGGAACATCGGCTATACGCCCGGCAACATTTTGCGTTGACCTATGGGCCGGTCGCCAAGCATTGGGCGGTCCGGCTGAGCCTCGACACCCCGGGCGAGGGCCATGTCGCCAGTGCCCTGGACCAGCCGTTCTTGGACCGCCTCACCGAGGTCACCGACTCGAGTCGTCTGAAACTTGTGTCGCTGGAGCCGTTGTTCATGGCCGCGTTTAACCGATGGCGTCAGCGCCTCTGCGAAGCCGTTCAGTGGTTTGTGACGGTCGAGGGCGGCATGCTGTGCGGGGCCCTTCTGAGCCGAGATCGGTGGATCGCGCTGCGGCGTTGGCGCTCGCAGGGCGACTGGGTCTCGGAGCTCCCCCTGTGGCTGTCACGGGAACACCTGATCAGTGAGGCGTCCGCGTCGGTCCGCACCGTCTTTCTGTTCGCGCCGCCGCAAGCGGGGACGGATGCGATGTCCGTCGGGCCCGCGCTGCGGTTTCTTGGTGAGGACGAGCGCCACGGCGGCCGGAGCGGGGAGGCGGGCGCGCGTACGCAAGCGGCTGAGGAGGCCGGCCATTTCTCATGCATCCTTTAAGGCTCGACTATAGAAAAGCCTCAATCACGTGGACTCGCCAGGGGAGCGCCTGCCTGGTTCTCGGCCTGGCTCTGGTGAGTTCGGTCGGCGCGTATTACGAACAACTCACGATGGAGGTCGAGCGCGCGACGGAGGCGCTTACGTCGGTCCGGCAGTTTGCGGACCGTGAGCGAAAGGGCAAGGAAAAGGTCACCGGTGAGCTCAAAGCCTATCGCGCAGAGATCAAGGAAGCCGAGGCCGTGTTGGGGCGGCTCACCATTCCCTGGGATCCGCTCTTCGTCGCGGTGGAACAGGTGGGGGCCCGGCACCGTGACCGGATCGCCCTCCTGGCGATTCATCCGGACGTGGGCGAGCGGCGGGTGTTGATCGACGGCCGATCAGCCGACCTCGATGTGCTGCTTGATTTCGTGACGCAGTTGATGGAATCCGACATCGTCAGCCACGCGTATCTGAGCCATCACCAG
>SWDL01000424.1 GCA_005116795.1 Nitrospira sp.
GCCTTCACGATATCCGGGATCTGTTCTCTCCGGATCTCGATCGGATTCGCACGACGCCGGGGCGATTCTGATGCCAGTGACGAGTGACCAGTGACAAGTTGGAAGGCTTGAGTCTGTCGGTGACGGCATGCCCCCTCGTGCCCGTGACTCGTCACTCGTTACTCGTCGTGTCGAGAGTACACCAGGCGTTGCCTGTGTCGACTGACGCTTCACGCTTCACGGTTCGACAGGCTCACCGTCCCGAGCCCAGTCGAGGGACGAGATACGCTTCACGAACGACGCTTCACGCGCCTCTGGCGCTAGTCCCACTCCAGCGCCCCCTTCTTCCAGGCGTACACGTAGGCCACGAGAAAGAGCGCGATGAAAATAATCATTTCCACCAGCCCGATCAATCCGATCTTGCTGAACACCACGGCCCAGGGATAGAGAAAGATGATTTCGATATCGAAAATCACAAACAGCATGGCGAAGATGTAATAGCGAACCGGGAACGGCATCCGCGCGTCGGAGAAGGGCTCACTGCCGCACTCATAGGGACTCAGTTTTTCTTTCTCCGGATACTTGGGCTGGACGAAGTAGCTGACAAGAAGGGTCACCACGCCGAAAATCAGGGCGACGGCGACAAACAACAGAATCGGAAAAAACCTGGACAAGTAGTCCAGGAGCAGCTCACTGCCGCTCATGTCCAGACTAGCTCCAAACGTGTTGACTTATCAGGCAGTTTTCATATATTACCGGCGACGAAAAATCAAATCTACGAAGAAAAGGACCTAGGGGGGACCTCCCCCAAAAGCCCTATTGATTGAAAAGGTGCTCCATGATTTCCCTTGACCGCTTTTCTTGACTTGTCAGTCCCATATGCTATGGTTTACCTTATGATCACGCGCACTTCGATGAAACGGGCGCAGTGGATTGTGGGTGTCATCTGCTTGCTGGAGCTCACGGGTTCTGGTCGGGCGCCGGCCGCGGGTTTAAGTCCGGAAGATGTCCGGTTCGGCCCCGCGGCGTTGACCTTCTCCGCCGGGTTCATCCGAGCCGACATGCCGCAAGAGGGGATGGTGGTGCGGGCTCGCGACGACCGACGACTGAACGGGCCCGCTGATCTCGTCTATCTCCACCTCAGCCATCCAAGCGAGGTATCCCCCGGCGACACGTTCACGGTGTATCGCAGCATCCGCAAAGTGTTTCATCCCACGGGCGGAGACTATGTGGGTGATCTGATCAGTATCCGTGGCGTGGTGAGGGTCACCTCGATCGCCAGGGACATTGCGGCGGCCAAGATCGTCCGAGCGTATGACGCGATTACCCAAGGCGAAGTGATCATGCGGTTCGCCTCGCCCGTGGAGGACAGCGGAAGCGGATCAGCCCGATCGGCCCTGGATCATCCCGGCATGGTCATCGATGTACAGTATCAGGGCGGCTTGATCGGCCAGGGCAACATTGCCTATGTCGATCTGGGACGTCGCGACGGCCTGCAAGCCGGTGATACCTTGGAACTCATCCGGACCTCGCCGGGTCTCCCGCCCCGGACCATCGGCGAGCTTCAGGTGCTCTCTGTGGAAGATCACACGGCGACCACCCTGATTGCCCGCACCACTGAAAACATCTACCGGGGTGATCGCGTGACTTTCTCCAAAGATCAGACGGCCCCCACCCCCGCTCCCAGCGTAGAAGAACCTGTCCAAGCTCCCACGCAGACTCCATAGCGTTCGTCGGCGCCCATCGTGGTCCCTCGGGTTGTTCTTCTCCCACTGAAGCATCCTTCGAGTGCCGCTCCTTCTTCGTCCTTCGCCGGATTGTTGTCGCATCTGCCCGCTGCTACAATGCCGGCTCGCCTTCGGTCTCCAGTCATCCATCCATGAACGCACCGCCCCCCATCGATCCGCCGCCTCAGTCTCGGCCACGTGCTCCTGAGCCGCTTCCCGCATTTGCCGACGTGGTGGTTCCCCGGCGGTTGGCGAACGCCTTCACCTACGTGATCCCGGACCGTCTGCGCGGCCGCCTGTATGTCGGCAGCCGAGTCCGTGTGCCGCTGGGCCCGATCACCGTGCAGGGCCTCATCGTGTCCCTCTCTCAAACGGCGCTCTGGTCCGGGCGTCGTGGGACCCGACCGGGCCGAGCGCCTGCCTTCCGCGAAATCAGTGAGGTCCTCGACGAGAGGGCCGGACAAGATACCGACCGAGATCTCCTGGCTCTGGCCCAGCAGGTCGCGGACTACTATCTCGCCCCTCTGGGACAGTGCCTGCGGTTGATTCTGCCTTCGGCCCCACGGAGCCGCGTGGCGAAACGGGCGCCGGCCCTGTCATCCAGCGCCCAGCAACAGGACGAGACGACAGGGATCGGTCCCGCCGATCCGCTGTCCATGCCGACGGAGCGACCGGCCTGGTGGGGCGGCTTTCTTGATGCCCTGACTCGCTCGGCACATGCCGCCTTTGTGACGACGGGGCCCGCGGCGCTCCGCCTGCCTCAGATTCTCGACGCAACGGCGGCGGCGCAGGCGCGCGGGCGGACGGTCCTGGTCATTACGCCTGATGTGTCGCGCGCCCTCCTGATTCTCTCCATGGCCCGCGCGCGTTGGCCACAGGAGTCGGTCCTGCTGCATGGCGGCCTGAAAGCCGCCGAATATTCACAGGCGTGGCGCCGCATTCGCGCGGGTGACGCTCGCATCGTGATCGGCACCCGATCCAGCGTGTTCGCCCCGCTGGCCGATCTGGGAGTGATCTGGGTCGAGGATGAGCACGACGATCTCCTGAAAGAGGGACAGGCCCCCTACTACCACGCGCGTGACGTCGCCCGGATGCGGGCCCGCCGGCAATCCTGCGCGCTCGTGCTGGGCTCAGCCAGCCCGTCCGTGGAAACGTGGCAGTCGCTCACCAGGCAATCTCCCGCAGCGGCTGTCTCGATTGCGGCGCCGGCACAACCATCCACCCCTCCCACCCCTCCCGCGGTCCGCCTCGTCGACCTGCGCGGCTATCCGGCCGGAACCTTGTTGACCGATCCGCTCGTCGCCGCCATTCGGGACACGTTGGCCCGACGAACCGGGGTGATGCTCTTCGTCAATCGAAAGGGATTTGCCTCCGCCTTGCTCTGCCGCGACTGTGGGGTGTCCCTGTCCTGTGAATCCTGCCGAGTTCCGCTGACCTATTTCCGCCAGGCGTCGCGCCTGCTCTGCCGAGTCTGCGGGAACGCCACGCCCTTGCCCGACACCTGTCCGGCCTGCAACTCGACCAAGCTGGAGCCGCTCGGCGCCGGCACCGAGCGGCTGGAAGACCACGTCCGCCGACTCTTTCCGGAGGCTCGAATCGCCAGGCTGGAGCGGGACGCGGCGAGCACCGAGCCGCGAACCGACGCCATTCGGCGATTGTTTGCCGGCCGCGAGTTGGACATCCTGATCGGCACGAAGCTGCTGTTCTCCGGATCGCCCCTGCCGGCCGTCGGACTCGTGGGCATGGTCTACGCCGATGCCCTGCTGCACCGCCCGGACTTTCGAGCCGCGGAGCGGACGTTTCACATCGTGGCGCAGGCCATCGAGGCCGCCTCTGGAACGGAGGCGGGAGCCGTGGTCGTCCAGACCTCCTTGCCGACGCATCATGCGTTCACGGCCCTGGCCGCGGGCGAGCCATCACGGTTCTATGATCAAGAGCTCGCCTTCCGTGAGGCCTTGGGCTATCCCCCCTATGCCCGTTTGATCCGACTCTCGATCGCCGGCCCGAGCGAGGCCGCCGCGCAAGAGACGGCGGAACGATGGGCCGACGTGATCCGCCGCCTCCAGCACAACCAGGAGACGCTGCGCAGCGTCTCCGTGCTCGGGCCCATTCCAGCCAGCCCTCCGTACTTCAGAACACGCTATCGCCGGCGCTTGGTGGTGAAGTCTGAGGCGCCGGACGCGGCGTCAATGGCCGTTCGGCTCTCGATGGAACAGATGGAA
>SWDL01000425.1 GCA_005116795.1 Nitrospira sp.
CGTGAAGTGGCTCACCCACATCCGCGTGCTCCAACAGCCCCACGATGGACAATTCATGGCCAAGTCCTATCGCTTCCCCAAATTCCCTGTGGCGCCGGGGACGCAGGTGGATCCTAAAGACACGGAGACGGTGACTCGCTTGGACGTGAAGACCTGGATCACCTCGCCGGCGAACGAGACCACCGTCCCCGTCGGGCGCATCGTCATCAGGGGAGCCGCCTGGGCCGGAGAAGCCGATATCGCGAAGGTCGAGGTCTCGACGGATTTCGGACGCACGTGGCAGCCGGCTCAATTGGGCGAGGACCACGCGCGCTACGCCTGGCGTCTCTGGGACTATTACCTTCAAGTGAAGGATCCCGGGTCCTCCTACCTCATCATGGCGCGAGCCACGGACTCAACCGGACGGACGCAGCCCATCGAGGCGGTATGGAATCCCTCCGGGTATTTCTATAACCCGATTCCGCGGGTTCGCGTCAATGTGGTCGGGACGTAGGTCCTCGCGCAGGTATGGATGGTGGGCGCCGGCGCTGCTCTTTGTGCTGATCGGGTTCGGGATCCGGCCATGGGGCGCGTCCGGTCAAACGAGCCGGCTGCCGGAAGGGCCGGGGGTTGAGAAAGTCAAAGCCTTCTGCAGCCTCTGCCACGGGCTGGACCTCATCGCCCAGCAGAGGTTGAATCGCGCCGGCTGGACGAGGATCGTCGATCAAATGGTGGAGTTCGGGGCTCCCGTCCTTCCGGATACCCAGCAGGAGATCCTCACCTATTTGATCACCTTTCTAGGACCGGAAGGCGCCCAGTCACCCTGAGCCTTCTGTCAGAGTCTTCCGCTCGCCATGGATGTCATCACGGAAAGTTCTCGCATACAAGAGGAGCGAGGGACGATGTCCCTGCTCCTCTTATATGCAGTCTTCCTCGCGTCCGGGGCCTCCAGTCTGATCTGCGAGATTACCTGGGCCAGGATGCTGGTCGTGCTGCTGGGCAACACTCTCACGGCCTCGAGCGTGATCCTGGCCGCGTTCATGGGCGGGCTGGTTCTGGGGAGCTATGCCGGTGGGCGGGTCCTGTCTCGATTCCCGGCCTCGCTCGTCCCCTATGCCCTGCTCGAATTGGGGATCGGACTCTACGCCGTCGCCTCGCCGGCGTTCTTCGATCCGGCCTCAGCGCTGTTCACCGGTCTGGTTCGAGACCTCACCGATCCGGGATCGATCATGCTGGCGCGCTTGTCGTTGGCCTTCGCCTGGCTCTTTTTCCCGGCCTTTCTCATGGGCGCCACCTTCCCGGCCATCATCATCGGGTCCCGGCGGATTTGGCCCAGGAGCGGCATGCGGCCCGGACCGGCTATCTCTATGGCATCAACACGTTGGGCGGCGCGGCCGGTTCACTGATCGCCGGGTATGTCCTGCTGCCGAAGATCGGCGCCTCCCTCACGCTGCTCGTCGCCTGCCTGGTCAGTGTCCTGGCTGTCGCGGGCGCGCTGACCCTGCATCGCCTGAGTCGGAACGGATCGTTCGGAGCGGCGGCGCCCCAATCCAAGGCGACGGGAGACTTTGCTGTGAGCCGTCCGGTGGCCGGCCTGATCATGCTGATTACCTTCGTGATCGGCTTTGCGTCCCTGGCCTATGAGGTGCTGCTCACCAGATTGGTCATCCTCTATTTCGGGAATACCTTGGTCGTCTTCACGCTGGTCGTGACCGCCTTTCTCATCGGCATCGGTCTCAGCGCACTCCTGGGCACCTGGGCCGGGACGGTCGTGAAGAATCCGACGCTGATGGCGGGTGTCACGGTGCTCGCCGGCGCCGGCCTGGCGCTCCCGCCCTTTCTCCTGGTGGCGCTGTCCTCCGGCGGTTCGATGCGCGCCTCGTCGCCGGATCTGTTGGTCGTGGCGATCATGCTGGCGCCCGCGTTCATGTTGGGAAGCCTCTTGCCGATCGCGATTCAAGTCATGCGGGCCGACCCTGGCCGGGTGAACCTGGCGCGACGGGCCGGCGCCCTCTACGCCGTCAACACCCTGGGGGGCATGCTCGCGGCCGGCTTGACCAACCCGGTCTTGATCCCTCTGCTGGGTGTCGAAGGGACGGTCGTCGGCCTCAGCGCCCTGTGCGTGCTCGCCGGGTCGGGTCTGTGGTGGAGCCAGAGACCGGTCGGCCTGCGATGGGTGGCGGCGCCCGCCTGCGCCTTGGCCCTCGTCCTCGCGCTGCCGATGAGCGCCGACCGGTTGCCGGATCTCTATGCGCGAAAGTTGGCCGCCTATAGCGGGCAGGATCTCGACGCGACCGTCAAGCTCTACCATGAAGGCGCCGTGGCCACCGTCATCGTCTTGGATTTCCCCTGGCTCGGGTTTCGAGACATGTTTCTCAACGGGGTCGAAGAAGCCTCCACCCGGTTCGGTCACGTGCAGTTGTTCAAGCTCCTCGGGCTCCTTCCGGTGTTGGCGCACGAGAGCGACGCGCCGAAGGACGCGCTCATGATCGCCTTCGGGGCCGGCATTGCCGCAGGCACGACGTTGGGATCCGGATCGGTCTCGTCGCTGGACTGCGTCGATCTGAACCCCGACATCGCTCCCATCAATGATCTCTTCAAAGACGTGAACCAGGACGTCCTGCACGATCCACGGTTCCATTTTATTCAGGAGGACGGGCGCAACTATTTGCTGCGGCGGTCGAAGCAGTATCCGCTCATCATTTCGGATTCCACCCATCCTCGCGCCTACGATAGCTGGATCCTCTACACGGAGGAATTCTATCGCTTGGTGCGGCGGCGCCTGACGCCGGACGGCGTCTTCGCCCAGTGGCTGCCCTTGAGCGACATCTCGGTCGAACAATACCGGATTCTGCTGAACACCTTCAGGACGGTGTTTCCGAATCTCACCCTGTGGAACGTGTACGGAACGGACCAGGCCTTCTTGCTCGCCACCCCGACCCCCTTCGTGTTCGACGTCGAGCGACTTCAGCGACAACTGGATCGGGTCGGCGAGGCCACGCACTTGACACAGTACCAGTTGGATCGAGCGGTCAAGTTGGCCGGGTTTTTCGTGATGGACCGGGAGAAGATCGACGCGTTCATCGGGGACGAGGGTCGCACGAACAGGGACAATCGGCCGTTCCATGAGAAGCAGGCGTTAGGGGAATTCACCCCGTTGCGGGCCCAGAGTTTCGATCGGTACCAGGCGGACCTGTCGGCGTCGGCGGCGAATGCCGGCGACGCCGACCGCATCGCGATGCGGGATCGACAAGTCCTGGCCAGGGCGATGCAGCGCCTGTTTTTCTTCAAGGACGAGGACGCGCTCGCGGAAGCGGCGCTCATCGATCCCATCGACGGCAATGTGGTGTTCCACCAACAAGTAACTCCCGCCCGTGTTGCCATGCTGGTCGACCGAGCCAGGCGCGATGCCCGCCGGACCAGCGCCGAGGCGGCGCGGCTCCGCGACGTCATCAAGGAGTCGCCGACCAGGGTCGGCGCCTATGTCGATTTGGCCGAGATCCATCTGAAGCGACATAACATGCCCGACGCGGAGAGCCTGTTGACCGACGCCTTGAAACAAGACCCTGAGTCCGTGCCGGCGCGAAAGGCCCTGGCGCAGGTCTACCAGGTCACGGACCGGTGGGGGGAGGCGATCCGCTTGTTGGAATCCGTGCTCAACGCGAGTCCCGACGACCACGCCGCCAAGCTCGCCCTCGCCGAACTCTACGCGCAACACAAGGAGAACCAGAAGGCGCTGGCCCTGCTCCAAGCGATGGGACCATCGGCAGGGGATGATTTTCGCTATCATGTCACCGTGGCCGGGGCCCACTTCGCGCTCAGCCAGTATCCCGAAGCCGAGCGGGAGCTGTCACGGGCCCTCGAGATTTACCCGACGAACACGGAGGCCCGCTGGTATCTCTCAGAGGTCTACCTCAAGACTCAACGCCGCGACGCCTGGCTGGAACAATTGGAGCGCCTGCTCGCCATCAATCCCTATCACGAAGCAAGTCTACAGAGATTGATTGGTTTCTATAAGGAGACCGGGCGACAGGACAAGGTGGCGCCCCTGGAGGCCACCCTGGCTCGTGCGCGGAAACTGTCGACCATGCAAGGGTGAAGGAGGACCGGAGGGGGCGCGTCGCGGCAAGATCGTTCAAGGAAGGGGCCAGGTTCAGGGGGGATGACGGCGGTCGTCACCCTGAGGCAGTGTTCCCCATGATAAGGAGGAGTCGTATGAAACAGGTGGTGACAGCATTGGCCGTATTTACGTTCGTCGTGGTTTCGAGCATGGCGGCCCTGGCTGCTGATGATGCGTCGATCCCTGAGGCGGTGAAGGATCGCGCGCGCACGGCCATGGAGGAATTCATCAAGCATGAGGTCGAAGTGAAAGGGGCCTTTCTCTTGGTCGACAAGGACGAAAACAAGACCCTCTCGTTGAATTACGATAAACTGCACAAAGGGATGGTGAAGTTCCAGGACGGGTATCTCGCCTGCGCCGACTTCAATGCGGGGAAGTCGGCCTATGACATCGACTTCCTGGTGAAGGAGGTGGGCGGGCACTATCGCGTCGTCAAGGCCGCGGTGCACTCCGTGGATGGGAAGAAGCGAACCGGGCATATGGAGCGGTAACGGTCCGGTCAAGGAATCCCTTCATGGGCACATTCGCCCGACGAGCCTTGGCTTCGGCGGTTTTCTGGGGGATTATGGCGGGCTTCAGTAGTCTCGCCCTGTCCGGCCGGCAGGAGGAGACGTCCGAGTCCGTCAAGAACATGTTCGCATTACTGGAGGTCTATACGTCCAGGCCTTTTCTGCCGTCCTCGGCCATGCCGGACCATCTGTGGATGGAAACAGGCAAGGGGCGGGTGGTGTTTCTTCATTTCGACAAGCCGGTCGCCGATCCATCCGCAAGGGTCATCTTCGCCGGGGACGGCATCTCCGGCCGGTTCTGCGCGGAAGATCAGCCTGAGGGAGGGACAACCGGGTTCGTCCACTTTCACAGAGCCCAGACGCCGCACTTGGAGATCAGTCACGGCGGCAGGGCGGGTGAAGAGGGGTACTGGCTGAGGCACGTCGCGGTGGCGGAATTCGACATGATGGACACCCATTTCACGATGGGAACCGCCATGAACTTCATGCCGACGATCCCCCCGAGGTGCGGGGCGTCCTAAAGGCCGTTGCCGGTCGGACCCTACTCGTCGGCCGGCGGCGGCGGCGGGTCCATCACTTTCTTGTATATCTCCTCGACGCAGCCGTCGATCGAGGGCTGCTCCTTGAACCATCGACTGCAGGAGACGATGGTCCTTCGTCTTGCCAATTCAGGGTCCGGACGAATAAAGAGGACGGCCGGAGTGTGCCCAGGCGCCCATGACGCATGCCCATAGAGGTACATGCACCCCTCGAAGGTCGTCCCGGACTCCAAGGGGTTTTCCTGAACGCACAACTCCCTGGCCTCGTCTTTCTTGAGTGTCGTCCCGCGCGGGGCCGGCACGGCTAAGAGTTTGGCCTCATGGGCCAGGCGCCGCGCCTTGTCGTAGCCCATCATCTTCATGCAGTCTCCGAACTCGATCGGAAACATACTCCTGACGTCCACGAGGCAATACTCATACGCGGCCGCATAGTCGTCAAGGTCCTTGCTCGTGATTTTCTGTGGGGGAGAAGGGATCCCCGTCTCGAAGGGCGCTGGTTTCGTCGCCGGCGTACCCTCAGCATACGCGCAGGCCGGGACAAGGCACTCACCAAGGTCCGGGGCTTGCCAGGCCAGGGTCTGTGCTCTCGGACGAATGCCTAGCACAGTCATCCCGGTCACGATGACGATCAGCAGGATCAGGAAGGAGCGTCGCACGGCATGTCTCCTGCGCCTTTCTTGGGATCCAGTGTAGCGAGAAGACGGTCCGTGAGGCAAGACATCCCCCGAAGGGTGTAGGCAAAATCCCCCTCTTAGGTGATGGTCCATGTTCGCGCGTAGGGGTACCGTAGTGAGCATTCTGAAAGAGGCGCAAGGATGTCCAGGCACACCAGCCGTCGGAAAAGACCTCAGGCGTTCAAGATCCCGCGGAGTCGACACCAGGAATAATACTCAAATGGAGGTAGAGTGATGCAACCCTCTTCCAGTCGATTATTGGCTTGCGCAGCGTTATTGTGCCTGGCGTCTTCGGCCGGGGCTGAGCCACCCGAGACGATTCTCCAAGGCACTCACCATGAGCTTCGAGGCGTGATTGCCACCATTCGGTCGGGAGTCCTCTTCGTCCACACCGTCCATGGTCTGCAGCCCCGCATGGTCAGCCCGAATAAAGCCGACCGAGTGGGACTCCACGATGCCAAAGTCGGAGATCCCGTCCTGCTGCTCGTGGATTCCGGCAATGTCCTCCTGGATGCGGCGAAGGCCGACCAGCCCTGGCCCGACCACCGGATGATCGCCGGGACACTCGACTATGCCGACTCCTATTGGGGCGAAATTCAGCTTTCCACGCCGGATGGACCGGAACGGTTCGAGGTGGATAGTCTGGCCGGCAGCAAACTCTCCGTGTTTCAGGAAGGGACGCCGGTGACGGTCGAACTTGATGCGGACAACGTCATGATCGACATCTACCGAAGGCGGTAAGCGGGATCGACCCGTGTATCGGCCACGCGAGAGTGGGGGGCCGCGGTCGGAGCGATCGAAAGGAGGAAGGGTGTGACCTCCTCAAAAGAAAAAGCCGGCGTTTGGAGAGTCTCATTCGACGGCGCAGCCCCTGCGTCCGGAGCCTCTCGGCTCCACACAAGGTCACCCCCCACGGGTCGCCGGCGCCGGACGGCATTCAGCCTTCCGGTTTCTCGATCAGACATCACCGGCCCCGGCTTTTGTCGTCACGGTGAGAAGGGAGGACCATGAAAAGAGGGATAACATATGGCTTGCTATGGGCGGTGGCTGTCGGTATGGGGCTCGGCTTTCTTGCTGCGCCGGTTGATGCGGGGGCGTCGGATTCCTGGATCGCCCAAATTGAAAGGACGCTGGAATTCTACGAGACCCAGTATCCTGCCGTCAATTTTGCGCCCTACGATCATAGGCTGATCCTCGCAGAAAAGGCATGGATGGTGGGGGATCACCAGAGGGTGAAAAGCGAGATGGAAATGTTCTTCACCATGCTGCGGGCTCGAGCGCACGGCATGAACGAGGCGGCCGCGCAGGAAGTATTCAATTTTGCGCTGACGGTCACTCCGCTCCAGGAATATGGGATTTCGATTCCACCGACCTCAAGTGGAGAACGGTGAGCCCACACCAGGACGGCAGACTGCCGGCAACCGAGGGTGAATGTGAGGAAGCGATCACCCTCAAGGAGGGTCACATGAAAACGACACGGTTTCACAATGGGCTGATGACGGCGGTGCTCGTCGCGTTCGCAGCGAGCCTCTTGACCGTGGGCATCGCCTCGGCCAAAGGCACCTGGGCGGATCAGCTTTGGACCGCAGCCAATTACTACAAGTTCCTCGATCGGACCACTCACAAAGCGATCTATATGGATCCCTATCTCGAGAAGATCGCCAAGGTCCGTCAAGGAGTGGACCGGGAAGATCGAATGTTTGTCAGGACCCAGATGGCTGAGTTCTTCACGATGCTTCGGACCCGCGCCCACAACATCCCAACCCCTGTCGCCACTCAGTTGTATGATTTGGCGATACAGTTGACGCCGCTCGAGGAGTTCGGCGTGTCTATCCCCGAGTTTCCAGCCGCCACGATGGATGACTGCGCGGTCGGAAAGGGCCTTGTGAACGGAGAGCAATTCGCCCATTACGAGCGTTGGTGTTGATCGTCATGAAGCTCGGGCTGAGAAGCCCATCGAATCGGAGGCAAACGATGGCGTCGGGGAGAGCAGAACGACAGTCCGTCTGCTCTCCCCAGATCCCTGCTTCGTCAGAAGGAGACATCGGCGTCCCAAACGACGGAGCATCGGGGGGAGCTGGTTTGCGTGGGTGATCCATAAGAAGGAGGAATGCCATCATGCGTCAGAAACGTCACACAGAGAGAGAGAGGGCCTGGTCCATGGGCCCTGCTATGGCAGCGACTCTGTTCCTGCTGTTTCCGGTTGCGGCTCAATCAGGCTCTATGACCCCTGTCTCACATTCGATCGAGGGCCAGTCCGGCGATTCCAGCCCCGGCACATATTCGAGCCTCAAGGGCGTGGTGACTAAAATCGACTCGGGGATGATTTTCGTGAAACCGACAGAGGGGGTGAGGTCCGGCCTGTCTAGCCTTTCTGCACGGAACCTGCTGGTTCCTCCATCGAGAGCGATCAGCAGCCGAAAGGCCGAACGGAGCGGCCTGCGACACACCCAGGTGGGGGACGAGGTGACGTTGTTCATCGATGAGGTGAACTTGGTCAAAGACCTGTATAAGACCGGCAGGCCGGCGCCTGCCCGGCGAATGATGACCGGGACCCTCGGCTATGCGAACGAAGCTTGGGAGGAGATTCAACTCTCCAGCCCTGCCGGCCCGGAAAGCTTTGCGGTGGATCCCCTTGCCGGAACCAAGCTGCCGGCCTTGGGAGACGGCGCCCCCGTTATTTTGGAGCTCGATGACGCGAACACGGTGATCGACATCCATCGGATTCGCTGAATGGACCAGCCTGTGCTCGGCAGATGAGCAATCCCCTGTCGGGAGAAGGGGACCGGCGACTCTCTCCGGTCCCCTTCCTTGCCCCTTGTCGTGAAACCTCGGGATCGTTGAACGGCCCTGTCCAGGACACTGCCACCCCCCGTCATCGCTAGCCGCTCCGACCGAGTCCGCACCTCCCGCTCAAGGTGTGTGTGGTCGGTAGGGAGTCTCGCCCGAGGGTCTCGTCTGATTGAAAGGCGCGCCTGGACGGGAAACCCATTCTCTGCAATAATGAGCGGCATGGTATCCTAAAGCCATGCGTCGTCGCGTTCCACAACTGTGCGCTGCGTGGCTGGTTCTGTGTGGAGCGGCCATGAGTGATCCTGCGTTGACCCAAGGAGTGCCTTCCGAACCAGGCCCCCCGTTCCAAACGCTTGTCGAGCTCGAGAAGATGGCGCGCCTCCTCGCGATGATGCTCGATGCCGGCCGCTCCGTGATCAGCGACCATCAAACGTTGTTCGACGACCCCGAGAAGGGAGACAAGGGGTTTACCCCCGACGTCTTTGAGAGGCAACTCCTTGAGACGTTCCGAAGCCGGGCGGGCACCGATCTTGAGGAGAGCCGCTCGGCACGGATCCCGACCGGCGCGAAAGCGGTGCTCAAGGTTCTCGTGGCGGCGAGCAAGCTGGTCGTCGCCGAGGCCCAATCGGAGATCAATCGACAGGGGGTGGGGCATAAAGGATTTGTCCCGGCGGTATTCGGCGCCAGGACCGCCTCCCGCTTTGCTGCACTGACCGGGATCAGGCTGAAGCAGACCGCGTTGGCGCCCCGTAATCCGTCGAATGCCCCCGACTCGTTCGAACAAGCGGTCTTACGAGAGTTTGCCGATCCGTCGTATCCGCGCGAGAAAGTGATCAGCGAGATTACGGCGACGAGCGGAGCGCTGAGGCTGATGCTTCCGCTCTATGCCACGCGAAAGTGTTTAGACTGTCACGGGGAACCCAAGGGGGAACCGGACAGAACCGGTCATCCGAGAGAGGGATTCCAGTTGGGCCAGTCGGCCGGCGCGATCAGCGTCTTCATCCCGGTCCGTCAATGAGACGAACGGCGCTCTGGTTATTGGCGGCGGTGCTGGTCTCCGGCGAGGCCCTCGCGGCGGAAGAGACTCCGAGCGGATTGCCGGAGAGACCTGCCGGCACCGGCGTGATCGTCCATCAGGATGGCTATGTCCTGACGGCGCACCATGTCGTCGTCAATGCCCGCCGGATCGTGATCGTCACCTCCGGGGAAATTCGACATCCGGCCGTCGTCGTCAGCGCCGACCCCGACCAGGACTTGGCCCTCCTCAAAATTGAGGCCGTCGGCTTATCAGAGGCCGCTCTCGGGTATGCCGGCGGGGTCAGGCTCGGCCAAGAGGTGTTCGTGTTCGGGTTTCCGTTCGGTCTGCGGGAGGTCTCGGTTTCGCAGGGACGTGTCGGGGCGGTCAGGACGAAAGGCGTGAAGCGGGTCTTCCAGGTCGATGCGGCGATCAATCCCGGCAACAGCGGAGGGCCGGTCTTCAATCGCTCAGGCGAGGTGGTCGGAATTGTGACGACGAAATTCAGCCATCCCTCCGGCATCGTGCCGGAGGGAATGGCCTTCGCCGTGCCGATCAGCTATGCCACCCCGCTCTTGGCGAATATCCAAGACTTTGATTTCGCCTTGATCGGAAAAACACAGACGACGCTGAAACGAGAGCCGCTCGCGGCCGAAGAGATGGTCCACGAGATGGCTCGGACCACGGTTCGAATCGACACCCTCCGTGTGCTGGAACCGCCCCCGACCCGCGGCGGCCAGGCCGAACCGCCTCCGAATCCGCCGAAGCCCGACCCTCATCCTGCCCCGCCTCCGCGGCCTTCGTCCGGCTCTTCCCATGACCAGGGGCCCGGAAAATCCGTCGATCCCGGGTCCCTGGTCAAGCCGAACGATCCCCATGTCGCGGCTCAGCAAGAGGCGCTGCAAGCTCTGGCGCAACAAGGGCTCGTGCCGCCCGACGGGATGGTGTTGATCCCGGCAGGGGAATTCTTACTGGGCGCCGAAGACGGATTGCCCGACGTCAGGCCGATGCACAAGACCTACCTCAGCTCATACTGGGTCGAGAAGTATGAGGTGAGCAACGCGCAGTACCAGCGCTGCGTGGAGAGCGGAGTCTGCTCGCCTCCCAAGGTCCGCCAGGCCTTTGAGGACTCTCAATTTGCGCAGCATCCGGTCACAAACATCACGTGGAATCAGGCACGAAGCTATTGTCAATGGCGGGGG